>CAVEUW010000041.1:0-16199 GCA_963619015.1 Senegalimassilia sp.
AAACGCTAGTCGGTGAAGTACGCCACACGCTAGTCGGTGAAGTACGCCACACCGCTTTCGAACAGGGGCATGAACTTGTTGCCCGGAACGTTCTTATACAGGCCGTCGCCACGGCGTTCCACATGACCCATCTTGCCAAGCACGCGACCATCGGGGCTGGTAATGCCCTCAATCGCCATCACGCTGCCGTTGGGGTTCACATCCCAATCCATGGAAGGCTGGCCCGCTTCGTCAACGTACTGTGTTGCAATGCGCCCTGTCTTCTGCAGTTCGGCCAACAACTCAGGCGACGCCACAAAGCGGCCTTCGCCATGGCTAATCGCAACGGTATGCACATCGCCGACTTCGCACTGCGAAAGCCACGGCGACAAATTGCTTGCCACGCGCGTACGCACCAAACGGCTCTGGTGACGACCAATCGTGTTGAACGTCAGCGTCGGACACGTATCGTCCATCGGGCGAATGTCGCCGTAGGGCACCAAGCCCAACTTCACCAGCGCCTGGAAACCATTGCAGATACCAAGCATCAAGCCATCGCGGTTAAACAGCAGGTCACGCACCGCTTCGGTAACCTCAGGGGCACGGAAGAACGCGGTGATGAACTTCGCCGAACCATCAGGCTCGTCGCCGCCGGAGAAGCCGCCGGGCAGCATGATAATCTGGCTGTTCTTGATAGACTTCACCAGCGCCTGTGCACTTTCGGCAACAGCCGCAGGCGTCAGGTTGTTCACGACTAAAATCTCAGCTTCGGCACCGGCCTGCTCAAAAGCACGCGCGGTATCGTATTCGCAATTGGTGCCCGGGAACACCGGGATAATCACGCGCGGGCGAGCAATGGTGCCGTTGTAGGTCAGCGGAATATGTGCATCGGAAGAAACCTGTTCCACCGCTTCGCCGGCCTGGCGGTACGGGAACACCGACTCGATGCCCGATTCCCAAGCTTCCTGCAGTTCGGCCAGGTCAAGTACCTCATCAGCTGCAGTGAATTCATAAGCCTCAGTGGTGGTACCAAACACCATCACGTCAAGCGCGTCAGTAGGTTCAGGCAGCTGCGCGTCGTCGGCAAGTTCCACAATGAAACTGCCGTACGCCGGCTCAAACAGCGAGGCCACCGCCACGTCGTCAAGCTCAACACCAATGCGGTTACCCACGCACATCTTGAACAGCGATTCGGCAGCACAGCCATAACCAGGTGTGGAAACAGCCAACGCGCCACCGTTGCCGATAAGCCCCTCAACTGCGGCAAAGGCAGCCAGCTGATCTTCAGCAGCAGGCATAATGCCGTCCTCGTCATAACAACGCGGCGCAACCAAGGCCACACGATGGCCCGCGCCCTTGAATTCGGGCGAGGTCACGCGGTCGACTTTGCCTACCGCAGTAGCAAACGAAACTAGGGTCGGCGGCACATCAAGCTGCTCGAAGCTGCCAGACATGGAATCCTTGCCGCCAATAGAGCCGATTCCTAAGTCAACCTGGGCCATCAGTGCGCCAAGCACTGCTGCCGTAGGCTTGCCCCAACGCTCAGCATTGCCACGCAGGCTTTCGAAATACTCCTGGAACGTCAGGTACATATCTTCATGTTTGAAACCAGCGGCGACCAGGCGCGCAACCGATTCGACAACCGCAATATACGAGCCAGCAAACTGGTCAGCCTCGGTCAGATACGGGTTGAAGCCCCAAGCCATGCCGCTGCAGGTGGTGGTCTCGCCGCCGACCGGCAACTTCGCAACCATAGCCTGAGCAGGCGTTAACTGCGTTTTGCCGCCAAACGGCATAAGCACCGTTGCGGCGCCAATGGTTGAGTCGAAACGCTCGGACAGGCCCTTGTTTGAGCACACATTCAGGTCGCTCACCAGCGACTTCATGCGTTCAGCCAGGCTTGCGCCCTCCCAGCTGCGGCTATACGAACCCGCAGCAGAAACATGCACATCTTGGTGCTTCGGCGCACCGTTCGACGCCAAGAATTCACGGCTCACGTCAACAATGGCGTCGTCGTTCCACATGATGCGCACGCGCGCGTCGTCGGTAACCTCGGCAATTACGGTTGCCTCAAGGTTTTCCTCGGCGGCATAGCGCAAGAATTCGTCAACATCTTCGGCAGCAATGGCGCAGGCCATACGTTCTTGCGATTCAGAAATGGCCAGTTCAGTGCCATCAAGGCCATCGTATTTTTTGGGAACCTTGTTCAGGTTAATGTTCAGGCCGTCGGCAAGTTCGCCAATAGCCACCGAAACACCGCCAGCACCAAAGTCGTTGCAGCGTTTGATCAGGCGACACGCTTCGCCACGACGGAACAGACGCTGAATCTTGCGCTCCTCGGGTGGGTTGCCCTTCTGCACCTCGGCGCCGCAGGTTTCCAAGCTATCAAGGTTGTGTTCTTTCGAACTGCCCGTCGCGCCGCCAATGCCGTCACGGCCGGTGCGTCCACCAAGCAGCACCACTTTGTCGCCCGCGGTGGGCGTTTCACGGCGAACATGGTCGGCCGGAGTTGCCGCCACAACGGCGCCAATCTCCATGCGCTTGGCCACATAGCCGGGGTGATACAGCTCGTTGACCTGGCCGGTTGCCAAGCCAATCTGGTTGCCATAGCTAGAATAGCCGGCGGCTGCAGTGGTAACCAACTTGCGCTGCGGCAGCTTGCCCGGAAGTGTTTCGGACACGGGCGCCAGCGGATTCGCCGCGCCGGTCACGCGCATAGCCTGGTATACATAGCTGCGGCCCGAAAGTGGGTCGCGAATAGCGCCGCCCAAGCACGTTGCTGCGCCACCGAAGGGCTCAATCTCGGTCGGGTGATTGTGCGTTTCGTTCTTGAACAAATACAGCCAGTCTTGGTCTTCGCCATTGACATCAACCGTGCACTTCACGGTGCATGCGTTGATTTCCTCAGATTCATCAAGGCCGGTCAGAATGCCTTTCGCCTTCAGCCACTTCGCACCGATGGTACCCATATCCATCAAGCACACCGGCTTTTCTTCGCGGCCTAGCTCGGCGCGCATGGCCTGGTAGCGGTCCCACGCGGCCTGCACGCGCTCGTCGTCGATTTCAACCTGCGTCATTTCGGTGCCGAAGGTGGTGTGGCGACAATGGTCAGACCAGTAGGTGTCGATCATCTTGATTTCGGTGATAGTTGGGCAGCGGCCTTCGCTGGCGAAATATTCCTGGCAGAACGTAATGTCAGCCAGGTCCATCGCAAGCCCACGTTCGTCGATAACACCCTGCAAACCCGCGGCATCAAGTTCCAGAAAACCATCCAGTACCTCAACCGGCTGCGGAACAGGCTGCTGCATATGCAGCGTATCACGCGGAGCCAAGCTTGCTTCGCGCGCTTCAACAGGGTTAATGACGTAATGCTTGATTGCCTCAAGCGCCTCGTCAGAGCATTCGCCTTCAATAACTAGCACGCGTGCGAATGCCACGTCTGGGCGCTCGCCCTGGCTAATGAGCTGGATGCATTCGGCTGCGGAATTGGCGCGCTGATCGAACTGACCCGGCAGCGCTTCAACAGCGAATACGCGCACGCCGGCCGGCGCTTCTTCAAGGCCATTGTTTGCAACGCCAGCAATGCCAGCAGCCGCGCTTTCGGCAGCCAGCTCAGCAGCGGTTTTCGAGGTAACCTTCGCACCCTCAACCGGCAGTTCGGCCGACACGTTATCAACCTGCGGCTCGGAAAACACCGTAGGAACGCACTGCTCAAACAGCGCGGCGTCGATGCCATCAACATCGTAGCGGTTGATCACACGCAGGCGCGCATCGGGCGCCAGCCCTTCGGAAATGGCGGTGCGCAACTCAGCAAGCAGCTGCTGCGCTTCAACGTCGAAACCGGGCTTCTTCTCCACGTAGATGCGGGAAACCATGGGGCGTCCTTCCTTTGAGAACTTTGCGTTACTGTGGCGCCGAGTGCTGCTCACTACAGCTCACTGTAGCGCCGGGCTACTTCATTGGCGCCGGGGCACCTGGTGCTGCGGGCTGCGGCGCCGGGCTACTTCATTGGCGCCGGGGCACCTGGTGCTGCGGGCTGCGGCGCCGGGCTACTTCATTGGCGCCGGGGCACCTGGTGCTGCGGGCTGCGGCGCCGGGGTGCCGGATATTGTCGCCGGCGGCGGCACAAAAGCGCCAATCAAGCCAGCGAACAGGGCCTACTTGTCCTTCTTACCAAACAAGCCACCAAACAGGGCCTTTTTGCCCTTTTCGCCAGCTTCTTTCTGTGCGGCGGCAATTTCTTCGTCGCTCTTCTTTTTCTTATCGGCAGCAGAAGCCTCGGCCTTGGCCTTCTTCTCGGCCGCGCGCATTTCCTTGGTGGGGTGCTTCATAACCTCTTCGGCGTACTTCTTGCGCGCCTTGCGGCATTTGGCGAAGTCAACGTACAGCGCCAGAATAATGAACACATAAGCCAGCGCCAGCGTGACATACGTAATTGCCTGCGGAATGCCAAGCGTATTGCCGGCGAAGCTGAAGCAGGTCAGCACGATTGCCAACACCAAGAACACCCACCAAATGCGGCGCAGGCGACGATATTCCTCGGTCGGCGGGTTGTAGAACTGACGATCGCGCTCTTGCTCTTTGGCGCGAGCGGCCTTCTGTTCAGCCTTTTTCTGCTCCTTGGTCTTTTCGGTAGGCTGCATGCGCACCGACGCTGCCGCTTTGCTTGTTGGCTTTGCTGAAGCGGCGGACTTGCGGGTAGAACCCTTGTGTTCGTCGGTGGTGTAGCGTTCGTTGAGTGGATTGCGTTGGCTCATGTCGTTTCGTTTCTAGATCGTAGTCTTACATTGAAACCCCGCTCGGCAGCTTATAAGCTGGCCCACGCGGGGTGGTTTCACATTAAGCAAACGGGAATTTTTGGCCCGTGATCTGCTCGTATGCTGCAATATATTTCTGGCTGGTTTTCTCGATAACCTCGGCAGGCATATGCGGCGGGTTGCCCTGGCGGTCCCAGTTGGCCGTCAGCCAATCGCGCACGTACTGCTTGTCGAAGCTTGCCTGGTCACGGCCGGGCTCATATTCGTCGCCAGGCCAGAAGCGGCTCGAATCAGGCGTTAGAACCTCGTCGGCCAAAATAATTTCGCCATCAATAACACCGAACTCAAACTTGGTGTCGGCAATAATAATGCCGTTAGCTGCGGCGTGGTCACGCGCGGTGGAGTACACCTTAATGGCCAGGTCGCGCAGTGCAGCAGCATCTTTTTCGCCAATAAGTTCGGCGCAGCGCTCGAAGCTAATATTCTCGTCGTGGCCACCAATTTCAGCCTTCGTGGAAGGTGTGAAAATAGGTTCGGGCAGCTTGCTGGAATTAACCAGACCCTCGGGCAGCTTGATGCCACAGACGGTGCCCTGCTTCTGATATTCCTTCAGGCCACTGCCGGCCAAGTAGCCGCGCACAATGCATTCCACAGGGAACATCTCGGCCTTGCGCACCAGCATAAAACGGCCACGCAAGTAATCAGCGTACGGCGCGAACTGCTCGGGCAAATCGGCCACATCAGCGCTAATAAGGTGGTTGCCAATAACGTCTTTCAGCTGGTCAAGCCAGAAAAGCGAAAGCTGCGTGAGCACTTCGCCCTTATGCGGAATTTCATCGGGAAGAATGTAGTCGTACGCTGAAATGCGGTCGGTAGCCACTAGAAGTAGCTTGTCGCCCAAATCGTAAATGTCGCGTACTTTGCCCTGTGCATCAGGCTTGATGTCGATTCCGCTCATGCGTTTCGCTTCCTTTCGTTTTGCACACCTTCGCGCTTTGTGCCGCCGCGGCGCCGTCAACGCCTTTGCGCGGCAAAGCATCCTTGCTATTATGCGACTATTTTTCGTCGTCGTGGGGCTTAGACAACGGTATCCCCGTTTTCTGCGTATGACGAGCAATCCATTGCTCACGCTGAACACGCTGCTGCTCTTTTTGTTGCTCGTGCTCGCGCTGGCGTTCGCGCTGGCGCTGTTCGCGCTGTTCGCGCTGCTCTTCGTCTTCGGAGTACAGCGGCAACAAAATAGTGAAGCAGGCACCTTTGCCCTTTTCGCCTTCCACAGTCACACGACCGTTGTGGCGCTCGACAATTTCCTTCACCACCGAAAGGCCAATGCCCAAACCGCCGCGTTCACGCGTGCGACCTGCGTCGGCGCGCCAGAAACGACTAAACACCATCTTCGCTTCCTCGGGGGATAGGCCAATGCCCGTGTCGCGCACCGCAATGGCGCACATGTCGTCAGCCTGCGAAACACTCACGGTGATGGTGCCACCCTCGGGCGTATAGCGAACAGCGTTAGAAATCAAGTTGGCTGTGGCCTGGCGAATCATGTCTGCATCGCCGCGCACACGCACGCCGCGCTCAACCTCGTAAACCAGTTTCAGGCCCGATTCGGTAACGAAAGCCTCGTGCGTAGAAATAATGCTGCCAATCAGTTCGCCCACATCAAGCGGCTCGCGCTTAAATGGCGTGCTGCGATTTTCCAAGCGCGAAAGCTTCAAAATGGCGTCAACCAGGCGCGACAGACGCTGCACCTCGGAGTTCACCGTTTCCAAACGCTCCTCGGTGGGTTCGAACACGCCGTCAACCATCGCTTCAACCGTAGCCTGAATGGCCATCAGCGGAGTGCGCAGCTCGTGCGCAACGTCGGTAGTCAGGCGGCGCTCGAGCTTGCGATCGCGTTCGATACTGTCTGCCATCTGGTCAAACGTCATGCCCAAGCGCGAAATTTCGTCCTCGCCTTCAATGCCGGTGCGCGCCGTCAGGTCGCCTTCCTTAATGGCGCGAGCGGTAGAAGCCATGCGGTTGATAGGGCGCACCAATGCGCGCGCAAACAAAAAGCCAATGCACGATGCCAGCACGATTGCTAACACCGTAGCAAACACCATAGCCTGGTATGAATTGTTGGAAAATTCCTGGTCAGCCTGGGTAAGCAAGACATCAGAGCCGTACACCCAAATACGGACCGATCCAATAGCGGCACCATTATATTCAATGGGCGCGCTGGCGAACTGCTGTGTGTTTGTAGCCTTTGGTGCTAAGCTGCGCCTAGTTGCGTCCGAATTACCTGAGGTAGAAGATGTGGAAGAACTCGACGAGTTTGACGAGGCGGACGAGCCCGATGAACTGGCCGAGCCGGCCGAGCCCGCCGAGCCGGCCGAGCCCGTGTTCTCATCGGCGCTTTCATCAACAGAAACCTCTGATGAGTCGTAAATGGTTTTGCCTGATGTGTTGTCAATAATGGCAATACCTACGCCGCTATTTAGGTTCTCAACGTAGTTCGCCACCGCCTTAACCTGCGGGTCATGCAGCGTATGCGAAGTCGAATACACCTCTTCAATGCGCGAGGCCGTGCTTTCGGCCAGCGACTCCATGTTTTCCTGCGTATAGGTGCGGAAATGCTCTTGCCACACAAACGACAACACGCCGATAGCAACAAGCGCGGTCATAGCTGCAATAAAAGCGAATGCCAGCGTAACGCGCATCGTGTAGGTAAGGTTGTTCCACCAGTTGGTTATGCCCGAGAACAGCTTTTTGTTCTGCTTTTGGCCCTCGCGCTCGACAATCACCGGGCCAGATGCGGACGCGGCGGTATCGTCAGTCGGCGCCTCGCTAGCCGCGGGTGCTTCGCCAGGCGCGGCCGCCTCAGCCGCAGTCGCCGCTTCAGGCTCAGTCGCAGCCGCGTCAACAGTCGCAGCTTCGGTCACCTCGCTAGCCGCGGGCGCCTCGCCAGGCGCGGCCGCGTCAGTCGCAGTCGCCGCTTCAGGCTCAGCCGCAGCTGCGGTCGCCTCGCTAGCCGCGTCAACAGTCGCAGCTTCGGTCACCTCGCTAGCCGCCGCTTCAGCTACCTCGTTAGTCGCCGCTTCAGCTTCGGTATTCTTATCTTCCACAGTTTGTTGCCTTCCCATTAAAACCCAGGCACGTCACAGACGTGCGACGTGCCAGAAAAACAAAAACGCGGCCGGCGATAAGGCCGACCGCGCTCGTACGCATATTTCTTACTGGCCCTGCTTGGTTGGGTCTTCGAAACGATAACCAACGCCGTGCACAGTGTGCAGCCACTTCGGGCTACGCGGGTTGTCGCCGATTTTCGCACGCAGGTTCTTCACGTGCGAGTCGATTGTGCGCTCGTAACCCTCGAAGTCGTAGCCGAGCACCTTTTCCACCAGCTCCATGCGCGAATAGACGCGGCCTGGGTAACGCGAAAGCGTGGTAAGCAGCTTGAACTCGGAAGCCGTCAGGTCAATTTCCTTGCCGGAAACCATAACCTTGTGGCCCGAAACGTCGATGGTCAGCTCGCCAAATTCCAGCACCTCACGCTGAGGCTCGGAGTCGGCATGCACACGGCGCAGCAACGCGCGGGAACGTGCGACCAGCTCACGGGGGCTAAAGGGCTTGACCAGGTAGTCGTCAGCACCAAGCTCAAGGCCGATGATGCGGTCTTCGACTTCACCCTTAGCGGTAAGCATAATTATGGGCACATCAGAATTGTCGCGAATGGCGCGGCAGACACGTTCGCCGGGCACGCGCGGCAGCATAAGGTCAAGAATAACCAGGTCAAAGTGATGCTTCGAGAATTCCTCGAGTGCGTCCTGGCCGTCGCCGACGGCGGTAACCCAGTAATTTTCGCGCTCAAGATACGCCGTCACGGCGTCGCGAATGTTCTTTTCGTCTTCCACCAGAAGAATTCGGCGGGTTTCGTTGCTCATGGCCACTCCTTTGAAAGTTGCTTCCCATGTTGCACGTTCTGCGGGCAGCCCAAAGGGGCGCCGCGAAAGCGTTTGGGTTTATTGTAGCAAGTCCGGTCAAACACCTTCAGCACTGTTTGCGAAATGACATAATTACCACCATGGTAACCCGAAGGACAAATCAAGGCAGCAATATGCGCCACGCATCGCACGCGGCCAAACGCTCGAGCGGCTCGAATGCTGCGCGCGTTGGCAGCGGTCGCGTTGGCGGTCGCGTTGGCGGCGGCGGGCTTGGCGGCGGTAGCAGCCGCGGCGGGCTTGACGGCGGCGCAAACCGTTCGCAAGCACGCGGACGCGCACAAGCTGCAGGTCGCGCACAAGCAAACCATCGCGGCAAAGGCGCAAGCCTCGGAACAGGTTCAAGCCGTAATCAGGGCGCAACCTATGTTGGCGAACGCACGCCTTCCATACTTTCTGGAACACCTGGTGCAGGCGGAATCGGCATCGGTGGCCTTGGTGGCGGCAGCCGCGGCAACAGCAGCTTTGGCGGCAGCGGCCTTGGCGGCGGCAACAGCAGCTTTGGCGGCAGCGGCCTTGGTGGCAACAGCCGCGGTAATCTTGGCGGCAGTGGCCTTGGCGGCGGGCGCGCGAACACATCCGGCAATGGCGAAGGCGGCGCACAAACGCTTATCACCAGGCGAAACTTATTGCTTGGCGCCCTTGGCATCGGAGCGGTTGCTGCAATTGGCGGTGGCGCGGCGGCTATCATTTCGTCAGGCGATTCCACACCTGAAGTATCTAAGCTGAGCGTGCCCGAAAGCGCTGTCACCAATGCAACCTCGCTTGACGAGGTCGAAGATTCAGCGACTTGCATGCAGCTTGCTGGCGAGTTCGACTTGCCGCTTGGCACCCTTGTGTTCTGCAACGACGACAAGTTCGCCGCCTGCCTTATTCCCACCGACGGCGCAAAGCCGCTTGCTCAGGTGGCTATTCTGTCGCTTTCGTCGGGCAACTACTACACCGTGGTTGAGCAGGCGCAAGGCCAGGACAAAGGCTTCGAAATTTACGACGTGCGCGCCACGTCGCAGGCGGTCATTTGGACCGAAGCAAACATCCTTGATGGCGTGTGGCGCATTTTCGCGGGCAAGCTTGCGTCTGACGCCGACGAGGTCACAAACATTCAGCAGCTTGACGAAGGTGCATGCGGCGAATTCCAAACGCCCAGCATTGCCGCAGTTGGCAGCAATGTTTTCTGGCAGATCATGCCGCAAGCCAACAGTGATGTTTCGGCCTCTAAACAGACGTTGCAGCTAAAGCGCGCAGCGGCCGGCAGCGCAAACGCTGAGGTTATTTACGAATCGACCGGGCGCGCGGCAACGGCGCCCTACCCCACGCGCGATGCGGTGGTTATCACCCCGCGCAACCCTAACGCTACGTCGTGCTACCAGCTCACACGCATAAACGCCACGTCGGGCGATGTTTCCGACGAACTGACACTGCCAACTTCCATGAAGCCGCTTGAGGCTGGCTGGGGAAAGGCGGGGTTCAATTTTGCCTTCGAGGCCACCTACAGCTACGGCGACGGCATTGCTAATTTGGGAACGTACACGCCAACTAGCAAGCCTGCCAACAGCTACGATGATGCCAAGTGGATTCGTTTCGACCGCACTCCAACGTGCGCGCCGGCGTGGTGCGGCAACTACTTCATGGTGAAGTCGACGAAGGCAGTTTGCGGTGTTGATGCAGCTAACAGGCGTTATTTTGTGCTTGATGTACCCAGCGGCGCCGACGACTGGGGCGAATGGCTAGCGTCGACGGGCGAATGCAGTGCGCTGGTGACGTATTCCAGCATTGATTCGATGTCGGTAAGTGGCGAAACCACCCAGTGCTGCCGCGTCCGCGTCTGGAACGCGGTTTCATAGTTTGTGTCGCGCCTGACGGCGCTTGCCAATATATGTGCGAGCTTTCGCTCGCACCCACGAATTATTTTCGCAGGTCAATCAATATTTTCACAAGCACGATTTTACACTGCTACCACTTCGTAGATGCGTGATCTTATCACGCATATTCAAACGGAGCGCCGTTAGGCGTGACACGGACATCAATTTTCGTGGGTTCGAGCGAAAGCTCGAACCCTATTAGGGAGCGCCGTCAGGCGCGACAGATACTTAAGCGCCGCTAGGCGCGACACACTTCTCGCGCCGGGCACAACAGCGCCCTTTACACCAAGCGCGACAGCGCCCTTTACGCCAAGCGCGACAGCGCCCTTTACGCCAAGCGCACGTAGGCCTGCGCAACCGCTTCCTCAATACGCTCGCGATTAAGCGGCTTGGTAATGTGACCATTCATGCCCGCGTCCAGGCTTGCTTGGACGTCATCTTGGAACGCGTTTGCTGTCATGGCCAAAATCGGCGTGGTCTTGGCGTCTGCGCGATCAAGCGCACGGATGGCACGCGCGGCATCCAAGCCTCCCATCACCGGCATCATGATATCCATAAACACCAGGTCAAACTCACCCGGCGCGGCAGCGGCAAACACATCAACAGCCTCTTGCCCATTTGCTGCACGCTGCACAGAAATCCCCATGTCAGAAAGAAGCATCTCGGCAATTTCGGCATTCAGGTCGTTATCTTCAACCAACAGCGCATGCTTACCCTCAAGGTTCACCGGCTCCGGTTTCGCCATTTCGCGCAAATGCCGCCCCGCGTCAACCTTAAATGGCAGTACAACAGTAAACTTCGAGCCTTCGCCTTCGACACTTTCCAGCTCAATCGTGCCGCCCATCAGCTCGGTGAGCTCTTTTGTGATAGCAAGCCCCAGACCTGTGCCCGTGTACGCCGCCTGTGCCACGCGCTCTTCCTGCGCAAACGCATCAAAAGCGCGCTTCTGAAATTCCTCGCTCATGCCAATGCCGGTATCTTCGCAGATAAACTGATACCAAACCGTGTCGCCTTCGTATGAAAGCTCGGTTGCGGTCAGCGTCAGCGTACCGCCAGGCTTGTTGTACTTCACCGCATTGCTGGCCAAATTCATCAGCATGCGATTTACATACGTCGGGCTACCAATAAGATACCGGTGAATAATCTTGCTTGATTCCTTACCGCCAAGGAGCTCAATGCCCTTGTTTGCAGTCATGCTGCCCATAACTGTCAGCTGATTCACCAGCAACTCGATTAGGTCGAACGGCTTATTTTCGAGCTCTATCAGGCCTGATTCAAGCTTATTCATATCAAGAATGTTGTTCACCAGCGAAAGCAGGTAATTTGAAGCTTCGGTCATTTTCTTGCGGCAATCGCGACGCTTTTCCGGGTCGTCGTCGTAGCGCTCGGACATTTCCAGCATGCCAATGATACCGTTGAGCGGTGTTCGAATGTCATGACTCATGTGGCGAAGGAAGCTGGTTTTGGAGGCATTCGCTCGGTCGGCCTCTTCGGCAATTTTCTCCAGCTCTTGTTGGCGAACCTCGCGCTCGGCCATAAACTCGGTGATGTCAGTGATAAAGCCCTGGTAGAACTCCTGACCGCCGGTGGAAAGCTTCAGCGTGGTGTCGGTTACCCAGCGGTACGTGCCATCTTTGGCTGCCAGGCGATACACCTGATCAGGTTTGTTGCGCGGATTCTCGCTAGAGATGCTTTCAGCATACTCTGAGGTCAAATTGCGGTCGTCGGGGTGCACCAAGTTGATGAACTTGTTGTCAAACTTTGTGCGGATTTCATCGGCCGTCCAGCCCAGAATATCAAGGAAGCGGTCGCCAATATACAGGAAGGTGAAGCTATCGTCTGCCGCACAGCGATGGTAACCACCGGGTAAGGCGTTCAGCATGGATTCGCTGAGCAGGCTTTTCTTTTCTAGGTCGGCATGACGACGCATAAAGTCGGTCATATCGGAGCACACACTGATAATTGCCAAGCGGCCATCTTCGGCGCGAATCACTTCGCCGCGGTCAACCGTCCAGAACCACGTGCCGTCTTTGCGAGGCATGCGGTATTGCGTTTCGTAGGTTTGCCCTTCGCGGTATTCGCTGCCTAAATCGGCAACAACCTGCGCCATGTCATCAGGGTGAATAGTGTTTGCGACCAGGCCATTAATGCCGCGAGACATGTCGTCAAGACTGTCGTAGCCAAGCATTTCAACCATGGCCTGATTTGCGTAAAACAGCGGGAAGCCCTCTTCGCAATAGCCGCCAATGATGCCCGTGCCGGCGTTGTCGCCCGCAAGGCCCGAGATAATTGAATCGACGTTCAGTCCTGCGACTATGTTGGCATCCATAGTGTGTCCTCAAAACCGGCGAAACTTGCTTTAGTTGTGCTGTGCGCTGCGCCCACTTTGGCTGTGTGCTGCGCCCAATTCGCCATCAGGTGCGATTTGGCTAAGTGCGCTGTGCGTTGCGCCCGCTCCGCCATCAGGCGTGATCTAGCTAAGTGCGCTGCGCCCGCTTCGCCATCAGGTGCGATTTGACCAAAAGGGCGAAACCCGCTTTGGCTGCGCGCTGCACCCACTTCGCCATCAGGTGCGATTTGACCAAAAGGGCGAAACCCGCTTTGGCTGCGCGCTGCACCCACTTCGCCATCAGGTGCGATTTGACCAAAAGGGCGAAACCCGCTTTGGCTGCGCGCTGCACCCACTTCGCCATCAGGTGCGATTTGACCAAAAGGGCGAAACCCGCTTTGGCTGCGCGCTGCACCCACTTCGCCATCAGGCGTGATTTGGCCGAAAGGGCGAAACCCGCTTTGGCTGTGCGCTGCACCCACTTCGCCATCAGGCGTGATCTGGCCAAAAGGGCTTTCGAAAAGCGCTGTTAAAGCGCTCTTTGAAGCGCTCGCCGAAAGGACTTTCGAAAAGCGTTGTCTAACTCTAACGGCGCTCAAAAAACCCTTGCGGCGTTCCTTATAGTTTAGCTCATGGTTTTAGCCTGGGGAAGGAAAACGCACTATTCACAGGGTAGGTAGACACACGGGACAGATAAGGACAACTCCCTCCGTCTGAACTTCGTAGGTTCGAGCAAAAGCTCGAACCCTATTAGGCAGCGCCGCCAGGCGCGACAGAAACTTTTGCGCAAGCAGCAAGACGTCTCGACCTGATGTGCCGGCTTGCGCCGGCAGCGTTTGATGAGATCAAACGTCTACGAATTCTTTCCGCAGGTCATTGCCGTTTTTTGTTGCTACGTGGTCCCATCACGCTCTCCGAACTTCGTAGATGCGTGATTTGATCAGGCACATTAATAAAAAGTCCGAAGGACAGCACACTTCTATCAGCGCGCAGCGACACCTTAACTCGCCTTGCGGCGCTTACGCGACGGGCGTTTGATAGGGTCAAACGCCTACGAAATTTAATTAAACCCGCAGTGAATAATCCAACTTGAGCCAGCAGTGGAAAGAAAATCGACTTTCTGTAGCGTCGTGCAGGGGTTTAGGGTGGTTTATGGAAAGAAAACCAACTTTCTGTAGCAAAATGCCGCCGAAATGATACAGAAAGTCGGATAACTTTCCATTGGAGGGCCCGATAGCCTGCACGGAGCTACAGAAAGTCGGATAACTTTCCATTGGAGTGCCCCATAGCCTGCACGGAGCTACAGAAAGTCAGATAACTTTCCAATTTCACCCTATTTGGCTGCATGGCCATACAGAAAGTCTGTTTTCTTTCCACCCAACGCTTCCCCGGGCGAAATGAACACTCCGCGCTCGCCGCCAGGCGCGACACGCTAAATCTACCTAGCGCAGGCACCGACCTAGCGCGGGTACACGTCGACGACGGTCAGAGTGTCACCGTCAACTTTAAAAGCAACGTCACGTCCGGCATAAGCCATGCGATAAATGCGGTCGGGCTCGTGTTTGCTTCCAGCGCGGCGAGGGTCTTGGCGCAGCACCTCGAAAAGCCCGGCAAGCTTCGCCGGCTCAATACGTGCCTGCAAATGCTCGGGAAATGCGACCTCAAGTTCTTTCCACGGCGCGCGCTCGATCCAACCGCCCGTTGCCTCGGGGTGGCTGTCGGCGTACGGAATGTACGGCTTGATATCGAAGATAGGCGTGCCATCGCGCAGGTCGGCACCCAGCACGTAGATAATCGGCCCAGCTTCGGTGAGTTCAATGTGGTCGAGCGTGACGCAGGTGAGACCAATAGGATTCGGGCGGAAGGGGCTGCGCGTGGCGAACACGCCCTTTCGCTTGCTGCCACCCAAACGTGGAGGACGAACAGTCGGCGACCACTTAGTCTTGGCTGCGGGGACGGGGGGTGCGGGCGTTGCGAAGGTTGCGGGCGCAGGCGCGGCAGCGGCGCCTGTCTTGACTGACTTGGTAGCCTTAGTTGCAGCGCCGGTCTTGACCGCAGGAGCAGAGGTTGCAGAAGAGGGTTCGATAGCCGAACCTTCTACTTCGCCACCTTGTACATAAGCAGGCACTTCGGCAGCGGTACCTCCGGGGTTTCCGTTCTCAAACTGCCACAGCACCCACAAGTGCGTGAACTCCTCAAGTCCATCAACTGCGGCGTTAACAGCAAATTCCGGCTCGAACACAATGCGACCCTGCAGGTGCGGGGCCACAAAGCTATTGCGCGGGATGCCGAATTTCTGCGGCATGTCGGTATACATATGTGCAACGGGTTTCATGACGGCGATTGTACCACCCGAGCATGAATGCCAACAGCAAGTATGGCGACTCGCCACAAGCCGCACGCTTCGCACCGTCTAATGATGTGCCAGTAGGGGTGTGACTTTGTTAGACACATTCCTCGTAGGGGTGTGATCTTGTCAGACCCACCCACCGTAGGTATGTGATGTTATCAAGCATACCCGACATAGGCGCGTGAACTTATCACGCACACCCGCCGTAGGCGCGTGGTCTTATCAGGCACATTAATAGAAAGTCCGAAGGACGACACACTTCTGCCAACGCGCAGCGACACTCTAACCCGATTGCGGCGCTTACGCGCCGGGCGTTTGACAAGACCAAACGCCCACGAATTCTTTCCGCAGGTCAACCTGGCATTTCATAAGCGCGTGATTTTATCAGGCACATTAATAGAAAGTCCGAAGGACGACACACTTCTGCCAACGCGCAGCGACACTCTAACCCGATTGCGGCGCTTACGCGCCGGGCGTTTGACAAGACCAAACGCCCACGAATTCTTTCCGCAGGTCAACCTGGCATTTCATAAGCGCGTGATTTTATCAGGCACATTAATAGAAAGTCCGAAGGACGACACACTTCTGCCAACGCGCAGCAACACTCTAGCCCGATTGCGGCGCTTACGCGACATCAACCGCGCTCGCCTTGCGGCGCTTACGCGCCGGGCGTTTGACAAGACCAAACGCCCACGAAATTTAATTAAACCCGCAGTGAATGATCCAGCTATGAGCCAGCAGTGGAAAGAAAATCGACTTTCTGTAGCGTCGTGCAGGGGTTTGGGGTGGTTTATGGAAAGAAAATCAACTTTCTGTAGCGTCGTGCAGGGGTTTGGGGTGGTTTATGGAAAGAAAATCAACTTTCTGTAGCGTCGTGCAGGGGTTTGGGGTGGTTTATGGAAAGAAAATCAACTTTCTGTAGCGTCGTGCAGGGGTTTG
>CAVEUW010000042.1:0-15938 GCA_963619015.1 Senegalimassilia sp.
GGGATACACTAGGCCAGCCTCTACGAGCTTTTCGAAAGCTGCGTGATAAGCCTCATCGCGATCATGTTGAAAGTAAGGACCTCTATCCCAGGTTAGCCCTAACAACTCAAAATCCCGCATGACTTGCTCGACGAAATGTTGCTTTGATCGCTGTTTATCAAGATCCTCGATGCGTAGTACCACTTCCCCATCTTGTGACTTTGCAATGAGCCACGCCATAAGAGCAGCATAGATGTTACCAGCATGCATTCTGCCAGTAGGAGAAGGCGCGAAGCGACCTATGACGGTTTGCTTCGCGCCTCGATTGGTTGTAGGTGAGTTTAAAATATTCACTTACTTGCGATTATCGGTTACGTGCTTGGCTTTCCCTGTTGTACGTTCAAGCCCACCAGGCTCGACAAGTTTTACCTTAGAAGCTACAAGCATGACGCTCTTAAGCTGATGTTCAATATGCTTGCGGAACTTGTCCATTTCAACAACGGAGTCGCTAAATGCTTCTGGCTTAAGCTCGACTTCAATAGTCATGCGATCAAGGCCGGTTTCGTTATCAACAATGATGTGATAGAACGGTGTAACGCCATCAATAGTTGAAAGCACATCTTCAACCTGTGAGGGGAACACATTCGTGCCACGTATGATAAGCATGTCGTCGCAACGTGAACGTACTTTTTGCATTCTTGCAGAAGTACGACCACAACGACATTTTTCGGTAACAACTCGCGTTAAGTCATGTGTGCGATAACGAAGTACTGGAATAGTCTGCTTATCGAGCGGCGTGAGAACAAGCTCCCCTACCTCACCTTCTGCGACAGGCTCTCCTGTTTGCGGGTCGACGACTTCCCACAAAAAATGATCTTCGGCAATGTGCTGCATGTCACGCTCAGCTAAGCACTCTCCCGAAACACCTGGTCCCATTACCTCGGTAAGTCCGTAATTATCGGTGCATACAATGTGCATGCGTTTTTCAATTTCGGCTTTAAGACCAGGAGGGCAAGGCTCGCCACCAAACAGGCCCACACGCAATGTAGAGGTTTCCCAGTCGTAACCCATCTTTTCGCCAACTTCGCAAATATGAAGTGCGTAGGAAGGCGTGGCAACGAGCACGGTCGTGCCGTAGTCTTGAATCATTTGAATTTGACGTTCGGTGTTGCCAGAGCCTGCAGGTATCATCATACAGCCAAGTTTTTGCAGACCGTAATGCAAGCCAAAGCCGCCGGTGAACATGCCATAACCAAATGCCATTTGAACACGGTCGGTTGGCACTACCCCAGCCATCTGGACAAGACGCATGATGCATTCGTTCCATACATTCATGTCGTGGTCGTTGTAGCCGACAACAATAGGTTTGCCGGTTGTGCCTGATGAAGCATGCAATTCGCGGACTTCGTCAAGCGGAACAGCGAACAGACCATACGGGAAGGTATCTCGTAGTGCTGATTTATCAGTAAAAGGTAGCTTGCGAACATCATCAAGGGTCTTAATGTCCGAAGGAGCTACACCCATTTCGTCCATCTTGTTTCGATACCATTCAACACGATCGTAGGTCCACTGTACTTGAGCAATAAGTTTTTCAAGCTGGATGGCACCAACGCGCTCACGTGAAGCGCATTCGATATCTGGTTGCAATATAGGCAGATCTTCAAAACGGCCTTCGCCTGCAGCTTTTAATGCTGCACCTTTTTCAGTTATATCAATCATGGTCTGAACTTTCTTGTTATTGATGAAGTAGAACTGCTAAGCTAAATCGGATTGAGAGATGAGCTCAACGGGTTGCTGCGCAAGAATTGACTCTGCTTGTGCAATGTCTTCTACGTAAGCAGCAATATAGGTTGAAATCAGTGAATAGCTATAGACCAGGTTGACACCACATTCAGAAAGAATGTTAAATACCCGACGAAGTTCCCCAGGATTGTCAGCGAGTTTGATGCAAATGACATCGGTAGATTTAGCTGCGTATCCAAGCTTGTTTAGGGTTTCGATTGCAACTTCTGGTTTATCGACGATAAAACGGACGATACCAAAATCAGCGGTTTCGGAAGCGCTATAGCCTCGAACACTAACACTGGCCTGCTCAAATGCCTCAAGAACTCGAACAAGATGTCCAGGTTCGCTTTGAACAAAGACGCTAATTTGCTGAACACTCATTATTATGCCTCCTTGGCAAATTCATAGCCTGCAGCAAATGCTTTCAGGTTTGCATCGATAGTTTTGGGTGGAACACGTTTTGCAATGACGTCATTCCAGACTTCAGTTGAAAATTCAAGTTGGCTTGCAAGCGCTCCGAGTAAAACAACGTTTACTGACTTGACTGTTGCAACACGTGCAGCTATTTCACCAGCAGGAATAACTGTAGCTCCTGCATCCGCAAGCTTGCCATCAATGTTTTCAGCCATAGAAGCCTTACCGGTTAATACGGGTAAAGGTTTGATTGATTCATCTGCAACAAGCAGATATCCACCTTCTTTAACATAGGGAAGATTTCGAAGTGCTTCGGTCGTTTCAAAAGAAACAACACAGTCAGCGCACCCATAATCTGCCACCATTGTAGCCACTGGCTCTTTTCCAAAGCGAACAACAGTGGTTACTGCCCCACCACGTTGAGACATGCCATGAATTTCAGAGACTTTGACATCGTAATCAGAGGCCAGGGCTGCTCGGGCTAAAAGGTCTGCTGCTAAAACAGTGCCTTGTCCGCCGACACCGCAAAGCAAAACGGTTGTAGCATTTGACATAGCTTATCCTTCCTCAGCACTATTGAGGATGCATTTAAATGCGCAGTATTGAGCGCACTGGCCGCATCCTATACATTGAGCCTGGTCAATAAGAGCATGCCCGTCTTCTTCTTTAGAAATAGCCGGACATCCAAGTGTTGTGCAAACTCCGCATCCAGTACATGAGTCTGAAACAACGTAAGCAGGCTTTCGAGTGCGGTCGAGTAGTACACAGGGGCTGCGGAACACAATGACGGTCAAATCGTCAGATTGAGTTGCTTCGCGAAGAGCCTTGCGTGTTGCGAGCATGTCGTTAGGATTGACTGTTTGAACAGACGGGACGCCAATTGCGTGCAATACGCCCTCAAGGTCGAGTTCGCGTGACGGACGTTTCTGTAGCGTTTCGCCATTGAATGGATTACCCTGACGGCCGGTCATTGCTGTGGTGCGGTTGTCAAGTACGCAAATGGTTCCAGCGCCTTTGTTATAAACGGTGCTAATAAGAGCTGAAAGTCCTGAATGCGCAAAGGTTGAGTCACCAATAACAGCTACAACAGGCCTGTGATCGGTGTTGGCCCATGCAAGTTCAAAACCATGGGACATCGACACAGAAGCACCCATGTCAACACAGGTATCCATTGCTGCAAGCGGCGGTAAAGCGCCAAGTGTGTAGCAGCCAATGTCGCCCGTGACAACAGCCTTAAGGCGAGAAAGTTCCTTGAATACGAGACGATGCGGGCAGCCTGCGCACAAAGCAGGAGGCCTTCCTGGTAAGTCTTCAGGGGCAGCCTTGTAAGTAGGATCTGCAATACCGAATGCATTGCGAATAAGTCCGGGGCTGAGTTCGCCATCTTTGGGAAGGTTTTCTGGGAACTTTGAAACAACAACCCCACAAGCGCGTACCGCATCGGTGAGGTATGTTGAACCCTCTTCGACAACATACAGTGAGTCGACCTTAGAAGCAAAGTTAGCTAGCGCATCTGTAGGCAGCGGGTAGGTGCAGCCAAGCTTAAAGACAGAAGCCTCAGGCAGAGCCTCTTTGACATGCTGGTAGGTGCCACCTGCACAAACAATGCCAACTGAACTGCTTGCAAGTTCAACTTTGTTGAACTTGCAGGTTTCAGCCCAATGAGTAAGTTTTTCAATACGTTCAAGTTGCACCTTACGACGCGGCTTAGCGTAAGCAGGCATCATTACCCATTTTGATGGTTTAGTTTCGTAAGGAACCAGATCTCGCTCAACGCGCTCAGAACACTCAACTGGTGTTTTGGTATGTGAAACACGTACAGACGAACGAATAAAGAATGGCACGTCAAATTGTTCAGACAAATCAAAGGCTGCTTTGGTAAACGCCAGGGCTTCAGCTGAGTCTGCAGGATCAAGCATAGGAATGTGTGCTGCAGCGGCATAGTAATGAGAGTCCTGCTCGTTTTGAGAGGAATACATTCCGGGGTCATCAGCGGCTAGAATTACCAAGCCTCCACCAACTCCAGTATATGCTGAAGTAAAAATTGGGTCAGCAGCAACATTTACACCAACGTGCTTCATGGTCGATAGAACGCGTGCTCCGGCAGCAGATGCGCCTACTGCAACTTCTACTGCTACCTTTTCGTTGATTGCCCATTCCGCGTATACATTTTCTTTCTTTGCGAAAGTTTCAAGCGTTTCTGTAGAAGGCGTCCCAGGATAGGCAACACCAATACGGCATCCTGCCTCCCAAGCGCCTTGCGCTATCGCTTCATTTCCAGATAGCAGTTCCATAACTCTCCCGTCTTGCGAAAAAATAACCCCCGAGCGAAATTACTCTTCTTTGTACATCAGGCAAAATGCGCCAATTTGAACAACGTCGCCATCAACAAGCAGATAGGTATCAATGCTATTGTTATTAACCCAAACGCCATTGAATGAATTTTCGTCAGAAATTTGATATCCACCATCGACTGGTTCGACAGTTGCATGTTCGCGAGATACCGTCATATCGTTTAAGAAAATGCCGCACTGTGGTGAGCGACCAATGGTGAGTTTGCTGTCTGTGAGCTTAAAAGCAACTCCAACTTGGGGTCCACGTACAACATGAAGGACACCTACTGTTTTAGGTTTAATGGGTTGAGCGATTTCACCTGTACCGAAGGGTACCGGCTGGAATTGCTGGGTAGAACCCTGAAGTTTAAAACCACAATGTGGACAGGTTGCATCACTTGGGTTGATTTGATTGTTGCATACGGGGCATACATTATCCATGAATAAAGTCCTTTCGCGTCTTGCTTATTGCGTCGAAGACGATTTGTCGTTCAGAAGTGGTGTCTCATTGTAAAGCTGGGATTGTGCAACGGTTTGTCCGCCGGTAAAACCTTTGAAGAAACGATCGATAGCTATTCCAACCGACTCAAATGAATTTGGTGCCGAAACATCTTCAGCTGCAATTAAATCTAGGGTTGCAATTACCTGATTACGTTGCTTGAAGGTTATCGTCCCAACCTTTTTACCAGCCTTTACATTACCAGTAATATCATCATATTCAACAGATTGAGACACGTTACCATTAAGGTCAAAAATTTGAACGGCATATTCAGGGTTGGCAACTGTTGCTTTGACAGTTTTGTCTGTCCAGTCGCTATGAGCTATTTCAGCAACCAAAGGAACAGAGGTTCCGCTACTTTGGATGTTTTGGGTGCAATTGATGACCTTATATTCTTTCTCGTGGTCAAAAACCCAGTTCACAAGTTCGTCCGCATCATAGAATCGCTGCGATTCCGAACTTGAATTTAAAACGATTGCGTAAAGCTCTTGTCCATCTTTATTAACTGCGCCAGCAAATGATGCACCAGCTAGGTCGGTAAAACCTGTTTTAACGCCAATGGCATTTTCGTTTATGTCTAAAAAGCCATCAGTTGTTTCAAGTTCGATAGAAGCACTAGCGTTATCGCGGGTAACCGTAATGGTTGTAGATCCGCCACCAACAATAGCACGTAGTGTTTGGTTTTGCATGGCGTATGCCACCACTTTAGCCTGGTCACGAGCGGTACTATGCAAGCTTCCAGCATATTCGTCGAAGTCAAGACCATGGGGGTTCTCGTAGACCGTATTTGTGCATCCAAGTTTTGCTGCAGTCGTGTTCATTTGAGTAACAAAAGCGTCATAACCGCTCGACCCGGAAACTCCTGACAAGCGTAATTGCTCCCCTACTGTTTGTGCGATGGCTACGGCAGCATCATTGCCAGATGGAACAAGGAGTGCCTTTAAGGCTGTTTCAAGCGTCATAATGTCACCAAGCTGCAAGCCAGCAGAAGATTCACCAACCGCTGCAGCTTCCTCTGTGACAGTAATTTGTGTATCAAGTCCGACAAGACCGGAACTGACCACATCGAGTGCAACCACTGCCGTCATGACCTTTGTAATTGAAGCAATACAAGCAGCTTCGTCTGCGTTTCGCTCAAAGTATACTGTTCCATCTGATGACACAACTATGGCACGTTCTGCGTCAATTGAAGGACAGTCTGATACAGCAAGGCCACGAGAATCTACTGTTTGACCATAGACAATATCTGCCTTACGAACTTCAGCAGAAGCCTGAGATGGAACATAGAGGCCTAAAGATAGAGCAACAATGAACGAAAGCACGCACGCGAAAATGCGTGCGTGCCTCGATTGCTCGCTTTGTAGGGCGAGTTTAGTCGACAACGTAAATATCCTCCGGTTTTAACACTTCAAAACCTGCCGATGCTAAAGCGTCTTCAACACCTTGTGTTTCACTGACTTTTAGGATATCGATAGCTTTGCCGCCATCCGACGAAACACAGTATGCATACTCAAGGTTTACATTGTTTGCTTCAAGGGCTTCAAGTAGCTTTGCTAGCCCGCCCACTTCATCGGGAACAGCAACAGCAATAACCTGGGTCGCGCTTGCGCGCCAGCCAGCATCCTGAAGCTTTTTGGCAGCTGCATCAGGTGTATCACAGAGCATGCGTACAACACCAAAGTCGGCAGTGTCGGCAACATAGAGCGAATGCATATCGATGCCTGCATCAGCTACGGCGCGTGTTGCTGCTGCTAAACGGCCTTTTTCGTTTTCAATGAAAAGCGTAAGTTGCGAAATCATGCCTTAGTTCTCCTTTCGAAGATCAATGATACGCTTGGCTTTACCTTCGCTGCGCTCAATCGTCATAGGCTCAACGAACTTAATGTCAACTGCAATTTGCAGGTTTGACTTAAGCTCAGCAGCTAGGCGACGCTTCAAATCTTCAAGCTTGCGAACTTCATCGAACGGGAATTCTGGCACCGTTTCAACACGAAGCTCGACATGGTCAAGCGGACCACGCATAGTAAGGATAATTTGATATTGAGTTGCAATTTCAGAGAATGACGTAAGCACTTGTTCAATCTGCGAGGGGAATACGTTTACACCACGCAGAATAAGCATATCGTCAGAACGTCCAATAATGCGGTCAATTTTACGGTGCGTACGACCACATGCACAGGGTTCACTGATAATGCGCGTGATATCACGTGTACGATAACGAACAAGCGGGCAGCATTCACGATCAAGAGTGGTGAAAACAAGCTCGCCGTATTCACCATCAGCGACCGGCTCTAAGGTAGTTGGATTGATAATCTCAGCGAAGAAATGGTCTTCAGCCAAATGTAGGCCGCTCATTTGGTCACATTCGAAAGCAACACCTGGGCCCATAACTTCAGAGAGGCCATATACGTCGCAATACTGAATACCAAGCTTTTCGGCAATTTCTTCACGCATGCCCTGACTGCAAGGTTCTGCGCCAAAGATGCCAGCAGAGAGCTTTAGGTCAGTCTTTGGGTTAAGACCCATCTCGAGAGCGGTATCTGCAATAAGCAACGCATACGAAGGCGTGCAGCACAGAATATCAGTGCCGAGATCTTTCATCATTTGAATCTGACGTTTGGTATTGCCAGAAGATGTTGGAATAACAGCACAGCCAGCTGTTTCGCCACCATGGTGAGCACCAAGACCGCCAGTAAAGAGGCCGTAGCCATACGAAACCTGAATGGTTGAGTTTTCGTCGCCACCACACATAGCGATACCACGGGCGAAGCATTCACCCCAGCGTTCAAGATCGCCCTGAGTTGAACCAACTACGGTAGCTTGACCAGTAGTACCAGATGAGGCATGAATTCGAGCAACTTTACTACGCGGGACAGCAAACAGGCCATCTGGATAGTTATCACGCATGTCCTGCTTCATGATGAATGGGAACTTGGTAATATCGCTTAAAGATTGCAGGTCACCTGGTTCGATACCTGCTTCCTTAAAGGACTTTTGATAAAACGGCACATTGTCATAAGCGTATTGAACGCACCATTTCATCTTTTCGAGCTGCAACTTCTGCAGCTCCTCGCGTGGCATTGTCTCGATTTCTTCCTGGAAGTACACCTTTCTCCTACTTTCTTGGTGTGCGGCGTCTTACTTGCGGGAGCTTACGTCGCTTATATATTGTTTAGCCCGCACTACGATGATGGACCGGTCACTATCACCTGGTTTTTAGGATCGTACACTGATGAGAAGATGTCTTGTCGAACAATATTGCCGTCCGAATCTTTGACCGTACGTGTGACTTCAATGGAACTACCATTTGAGCCGACCGTCTTCACATAGCGTGTACCTGGAGCAAGGGAGTCATCAACCTTTGTAGTTGTTGAATACTCCTCGCCTTCTTCCCACTCGCCAGTTTCAGTTGAGACCTGATATCCAGGATCGATTCCGTATAGTGTAGCGGTTACCGAGCCTGATGAGGTTGAGACTCGGACTAAAATATCGCTTTCGGTACTGTTTTCCCAACGAAGGTCTAATTCTCCGTAGCTTACTGCAGCGTCTCGACCTTGCGGGTAGCTTGAAATGTAGAGGGAATGATTGTGCCGTTCTACAACTGGGAGACCAGATTCGTAGACTGCATTAAATACAGTAGTGGCCACCTGGCAAATTCCACCGCCAACAGAATCGGTGTATTCGCCTGCAACAATTGCTCCAGCACCTAGAAAACCCTTGGATTCATCACAGTCGCCTGTGGTGTCGTTGTAAGACCAAACGCCATCAGGTTTAACAACTGAATTTGAAAGCAATTCAGAGACCAGGGCAATGTTGTGATTGCGATTCTCAGTGCCAGATCCGGTAGTAAATTCGGTGGTATAAGTTCCAACAACACCGATAATGCCGTTGTAGAGCGCTTCATCAAAACTTAGTTCAGCAGGAATATCCACCGGCTCAGTTGAAATAGTAGGAGCAGAGGTTGCAAAAGTTGTCCCACCAACAGCATCCCCGTTTCCAAACAATGCCGATGTTAAATTTTCTGCAAGGTTAGTTGCATCGGGGATTTTGGATTGACCATCGGTAATTACTCGAACAGAGTTTTCATTGACGTCAAATGATATTTTAGATGGCGAAGAACCGGCGGCTTTCTGAAGTTCAGTAACGGCAGTTGAATTTGCCTTGGATCCGTCGATATACGCGTAAAGACTGTATGCTCCGTTAGACTGATCAACATAGGTTGCAATCCAATATCCTAACTGAGACGCTGATGGTTGCCAGCTAGCATTTTGATACGTAATGGTGCAGCCGGTTGATAGAAGGTTGTTAATGTTTTCTGCAGCCTGCGTAGCTGCTTGCTCGTCGATTCGCAGCGGTGCATATTCGGTATGCGCAACAAACGATTTATCTCCCCCGCCGTCAGGCATGAGTGCCGCAAGGATTTGGGTTCCAAAGTTCTCACGATTAATCATCCAGCCGTCGTTGCCTGTAGAAACGGTTGCGTATCCGCTTATGATTTTTACATCATAGTCAACACGCTCTGTGCCTATGGAGCTGTCGATTTCTTTTGCAAAGTCATCCAATCGCTCTTTGTCTAATGAAGCAGAAAGCGAAACAGTACTCCCATTAAATTGTGTAGCAATTCGACCAAAGAACCCGCCGTTTTCGCGCCCGATAGCTAATGCTTCATTAATTGCCTTATCAATATCGATAGAGCCATTCAACGAATCGGCGGTTGCTTGCCAAGCTTGTTTTGAAGAGAGTGCTTCTTCAACTGCAAGCTGTTCAGCAACTGCTGCATTTTGATCTTCTTGTTGCTTGGCTGCTTCGGCGGTTTTCGCAGCAGCTTCATCAGAAGCATACACAGTCACTGTTGTTGATTTGAACTGGTCAACATAGTTGCTCTGAATAGCCTCGCGCATCTGCTGTTCATTCATACCCGAGACATCAATTGTGCCAATTTTTACACCTGCATAAGCTCTACCTGAAGTAGTAATACCGTCTACCAGGCAAAAGACAACTAGAACGGCTACAACCGCGGAAATAATACCAGCGATCTTGTTTGAGCGAATAAGCCTAAGCCATGCTTGAACAAGCGTAGAAATTCCTTTACCAATGAAGGAGCAGATAGCTGCTAAAACACTGATGATGCGTGTAAGAATTGACGAATTAGGGCTGGTCTTTTGGCTTTTCTTCGGATTGGATTTACTGGTTCCGCTGTATTGGTTGGCTGACCATAAAGAAACGGAGTTATATACAGGATCGCTAGAAGAGTTTGTACGAGACTCACGCTTTTTATTTCCAGACGGGTTTAAGCCTGCCTGCTGGCCTGAATTACCTTTAAAACCTGATTTGCCCTTTTTGCTGGCAGCCTGTCTATTTTGTTTAGTTGCATTAGGCTTGCTTCGGTTAGCTTGCTTACGGTCTAACTGGATAGGCGCATTTGAAGCGCTGTTACGTTTCTGCATACCTGCTTTGCGGGTAGCATTCACTTGTTGTTTATGGTGTCTGTTAGCTGATGTATTTACATGAGTTGAAGCGTTTGGCTTGACGTGTTTGGCTCTGCGAGTTTGGCTGGCGCCAGTCGGCGCCAAACTTTGCGTCGTTGAAGCTTTACGCTTGGTTGGTTTTCGTTTTTGATTTGAAGAGTTGTCTTGGTTCATCTAAAGCAACCCTTTAGCTTCCAAACGTTTTGCTTTTTGTATTTTTCGATAACCCATTAGGCCGTAATAAATCGTTGTTAAAAGACCAAGGATGAGCCCAACATATATAAACCAAATACCCCACGACACCAAAGCCGCATTAAAACCAGGTAGCCAGTCTACGTTAATAATGTTAAGACCTGCAATAAGAGGCATGTTTAGAAGTAGGCCTGCAAACCCAATGAAAAGCAAAGTTGTGGCAACCTTGCCTGGGAAAATGACAGCCACTCGTGTTTTCCAACGCTTGAGAAGGTATAGGCCACCAAAGAGTAAAAATAAATCGCGAACCAATACCAAAAGTACAATCCACAACGGAAGTCGGCCAACAAGTAAAAGGCCAATGACGCCAAAAATCATAAGCAAACGGTCAACAGCTGGATCAAGCAGCTGTCCTAATTTTGAAACACAATGAGTTCGCCGTGCCACTTGCCCATCAATCCAATCAGTGCAAGCCGCCAACGCGAACACAGCTGCAGCAGCAATATCGTTACCCTTAAGAAGCAATACAAAGAACAGTGGAATCATACACAGACGAATGAAAGAGATAATATTAGGAATCGTAACAATACGATCTGTTACCTCTTCTGTTTGATTCTCGCTCATGTGATCTTCCTATCTTGTAAACGAAAACGGGGTGCCGCAGCACCCCGATTATCTGCAATCAATTATTATACAGCCTGTTTGCGCTACTTTAGTTAGTAACCTCTGCTTTGACTTCTTCTTCACGTTTACGCTCAGGCTTAGGCTGTTCAGGAACTTCTACAACATCAACTGTCTTTTGACGTGAAACAGTAGCATACGTCGGTTCCATGACCAGTGCCTTTTTAGGGCACTCAAGTACGCATGAACCGCACTGTACGCAACGATAATGATCGCACGACCAGGTTCGGTTAGGCTTGCTTACTTCAATAGCTCCGCAAGGGCATCGTTTTGCGCAAATGCTGCAAAGGATACAGGTTTGTGGGTTAACTTCAATGTGGCCCTTAAGCCCCGCAGGTGGAGTTTTTGTTTGTACGGGATACAGCGTTGTTTCAGGCTGCTTAAATAATGAGCCAAACGTCATTTTCCCCAATTTAAAAAATCCCATAACACTACCTTTCCGTGCAGCTAATGCAGGGGTCAATAGTTAAAACGATGTTGTTAACATCGGCAAGATCACAGCCTTTAAGTGCAATTGTCATACCTGCAAGGTTTTGCGATGTTGGCGTACGCATACGCATGCGCTCTAAGAACTTCGAGCCATTTCCACGTGCGTAGTAATAGCATTCACCACGGGGTTGTTCTAAGACATTACAGGCTTGAGCTCCTGCAGCTGGGTTACCCTTTACTTTTGTGAAAATATCACCATCGGGAATTTTCGAAATCATTTCATCGATGATGTCTATGGATTGCAAAACCTCTTGGCAGCGAACTTTTACGCGCGCATAGCAGTCGCCTTCTGATGCAAGGATTGGTTGAAAATCGGAAAGCTCACCGTAGCCACCATTGCCAAGCATACGAACATCGTAATTAACGTTACTTGCGCGAGCAAACGGACCAACTATGCTTTGAGCCAATGCATCTTCATGACTGATGTAACCCACACCGACTAAGCGGTTCTTTACCGACGAATCAGTAAGAAGGGTTTGGACAATCTGGTTATATTCGTCTTTTAAGCCATTTAGAACGTCTTGCATATGAGCAAGGGTGGCTGCATCGATGTCGCGGGTGACGCCACCAACTTTAACAACAGAGAAAATCACTCGCCCACCGGTGGTTTGTTCAAACAGGTCAAGCACACGTTCGCGCAGGCGCCAACAATGCATAAACAAACTTTCGAATCCAAAGGCATCAGCAGCAAGTCCAAGCCACAGTATATGCGAGTGAATACGCGATAGCTCATGCCAAATAACGCGCAAGTACTCGCAGCGTTTGGGAACCTCAACGTTCATGAGGTTTTCAATAGTTTCGGCATAACCCATGGAATGACCAAAGGCGCAAATGCCGCAAATGCGCTCAGCAACATAAATGAACTGGTTGTAGTCGCGCGTTTCTACAAGTTTTTCCAAGCCACGATGAATAAAGCCGATTTGAGGAATAGCCTCAATAACTTTTTCATCTTCAACTACAAGATCAAGATGCAGGGGTTCTGGTAAAACTGGATGCTGAGGGCCAAAAGGAATAACCGTTGCTTTACCCATTGTTATTCACCGGCCTTTTCATTGAAGTTATCTGATTCGGTATTGGTGTTGGTAGCAGCTTTTTGTTTTGCCTCAAAAGCTGCACGTACTTTTGCAGCGCGCTCAGGGTCCATATTCTTAAGACGCTCTTCGAGAACCGCTATCTTTTCGTCGTGTTCAGCCTGAGCAGTTTCCTTGCGGGCGCGGGCGTCAAGCGCAGCACGTACCTTCGCAGCACGTTCTGGGTCAAGCTGTGCAAGTTTAGCTTCCATTTCAGCTTGCTCTTGTGCTGTTCTTTGACCAGTAGCACGCTGAGATTCCATTTTTGCCTTGTTCGTTAAAGCACCACGAACTTGCTCGGCTTTTTCGGGCTCCATGGTATCAAGCTTTGCTTTGCGTGCCATTGCGGTACGGACTTTAGCGGCTTTTTCCGGATCCATTTTTGCAAGTTTAGCTTCAAGTTCTTCGTCGAAAACTTGATCTTTTACGGCTACCGCCTCATCAGCTGCAGCTTTGTTTTTACGGGCCATTGCGGCTCGAACTCGAGTTACTTTTTCTGGGTCTAAGCCAGCCATGCGAAGTTCAATATCCTCGTCTGTATCAGACGGAGTAACACCTGAAACCTTTGGTTTAGCGTCTGGATGTGTTGAGTAGAACGAAGCACTTGCCGCAGCAGCTTGTTTTGCGCGAGCGGCTTTTGCTGCCGCAGCCTTTGCTGCTTTTTCTCGAGCAGCTTTCTGTTCAGGCGAAATGATAGTCATTGGCTCATTTTGTGCCAGCGAATAGAAGTTGCCAGCAAAATCAATAGCAATATTGCTAATCTGAACGCCAAACAAATCATGAATTTCGTTTTCGAAAACGAAGGCAGCAATGAATTTATCAGTAATTGAGGGAATAGTTGTACTCTTCTGAACACCTTTGATAGTGTAATTGCAGATAGTTCCCTCTTTCATAAAAGAATACTGCAGGTCAATACCAGAATCAGTGTTAACTGCTAGAACCTGAATAAACCTGTTGCCTTCACTGTGCATACGCTCGGACAAACTTGGAAGCGATGCAACAGAAATTTCTTCGTAAGTTGCTGGGATTGGCATAGTTTATGCCCCCTTTTTCTTCATAGCGGCACGTTTCTCTTCAAGAATACCTATGCCTTCCACAACAGCATCGATAATAGCCTCAGGGCGTACAGCACACCCAGGAGCATACACATCAACCGGAATTGCCTGGTCAACACCACCAAGAACGTTGTAGCAGTCATGGAAAACACCACCAGAGCATGCGCAAATACCACATGCCACAACTACTTTAGGTTCGACCATCTGGTTGTAAATTTCTCGGACTACTTCGATATTGCGTTCATTGACGCTGCCCGTGACAAGGAAGATATCGGCATGTTTAGGGTTGCCGGTGTTAATTACACCAAAACGTTCTGCATCATAGCCTGGGCAAAGCGCAGCAAGCACTTCGATGTCGCATCCATTACAGCTTGAAGCGTCGTAGTGAATAACCCAGGGAGACTTTGATAAATAACCCATATCAGCTCCTTATAGACACATCAGGACAACAAGATTAACTGTGCCAGCAACAAGGGCAACAATCCATGCGCTTTTCAGCATGAGTTGCCATTTGACACGAGCAAAATTGTTGTCGATCAAGATTTCCAAGAAAAACGCGAGCAATGCTACAACGACGCCAAGCACAATGGATGCCGGGTTAGCCCAAATGAAGAATAAAGCAATCCAACCAAGGGATAACACGTTTTCTGCCCAGTGCATGACTTCCACTTTTGCGAGTGTGCGCCCGCTCATTTCAGTTGTGATACCACGAACGATTTCCTGATGCGCATGATGCGACGAGGATAGGTCAAAAGGACTTTTGCGCATCTTGATGGTAAGGATGAACAAAAAGCCAAGAAATGCCAGCCAGGTCGTGCAAATCGCCGGTGCATCAAGGTAAAACACAGTAGCGCTATCAAATGAAGCAGTTGCCATAAAGAACGCAACAGCGATAAACAAGCTCATGGGTTCTTCAGCCATGATTTGCAAAGCTTCACGAGCAGCACCAACTTCAGAATAAGGGCTTCTCGTGCTATATGCAGCAAGGATGAAGAACAGCGAAGATAGCGTAAGTACAAATACTGACAGCAGCAAATTTCCACCGCCAAAGAAGATGCCACCAGCAATAAAGGCAAAAACTAAGGAACAGGTGATATACGTGCCTTCAACGTTGTTGACCGATACGTTGTCTTTTTCAAGAAGTTTACGAACGTCGTAGTACGGCTGAAGAAGCGGTGGGCCTACACGTCCTTGCAACTTAGCTGATATTTTTCGATCTAAACCTGCAAGCAAACACCCTACTGCAGTGCCTATGACAGCAAACAGGAGCGTTCCGATGATGATTTGAAGTAAATACATTGCAAGCTCCTTTCTACAGCATCAGCGTCATATAGGCGTATGACGAAATAAAGCCAATAACGATTATTGCCGTGCATGCTATTTCACCAATTGGTTTGATTTTTGCCTCACCAAACACAGCAGGCAAGTACCAGTTACGAGAAGTAGCTTCAGTTTCACCAGAAAGCGAATTACGGAAAGTACGATTTTGATTGTCGGCGCTTACACCTGCGAGATATACAGGAACTTGTTTAACCTGTTTGCGGCCAAGACCTGCGAACATCACGACAAAAAGTGCTGCGCTAATCAAAGCGGTGATGAATAGGTTGTCTGGGTCGATTGCAATATCAACAAAGCCATAGACGCTTGCGATGTAGGGTTCAACCACATACGCACTAATAATGGGAAGACCACAGCAGCAGAGAATGCAAAGGACTGCCATCAACATTAACGACATCCATTCGCTGCGATGGACGCTTGTCTCAACATTAAGAGGACGTGCTGCAATACCTGCAAGCTTGCCAAGCCACTTAGCCCAGAACAGGAATGTTGCGGCTGATCCAAAGCCCAAAATGATAATGAGAGCAATATTGTTGGTATCTGCGAAGGTAACAAGTGTTCCCCACTTTGCAATGAGCATACCGAAGGGAGCAATAAACATAACCATAATGCCAGCCATCATGAAGCGCGCCAGA
>CAVEUW010000043.1:0-8418 GCA_963619015.1 Senegalimassilia sp.
ATCTGTGAGCATTTGTAGTCTCCGGGCACATGTGGCCTCGGGGCGTTTGTGGTCTTTGAGCGTTTGTGGTCTCTGAGCGCATGAGACCTCAGGGCGTTTGTGGTTGAGGACGTTTGCGTTTGACGTTGCTTGCGACTGAGGTTGCTTGTGCCGCTATCGTTTAAGGTTGGCGCTGCTTTGGCTGTCGCTTGCGATTGGCGTTGATTGTTGTTGAAGTCGCCTAAGATTGACATTGATTTCGTTGCAGCAAAAACCTACGTAAGCTCCAAGCAATATATGTGTGCTAAAGCATGCTGTGTTTAAGCATTCTTAAGCATGAGGCAATAGCCAGATGTCGGCTTTGCTCTAAATACTCTTTTGTTAGAGCAATTTTTAGATGTTGATACTTTTTTCTAATTCCATTCTTATAAATGCAGATAGAAAACAGGCGCTGACTTGCGCCAACGCCTGTTTTCGGAGGGGAGAGAAGAGGGGTGTATGGATAAGATGTCTATTTCAGCACGTCAACGTAGTTGTTGTTTACCTTAATGTTGACTTGTGTAATAGTGCCATCGGTCTGGAAGAAGCTGACATAGCCAATGCACTTATCTTCGCCGTTTACATCTACGTAAATGCCGAAGAGGTCGCTTTCCTTATCAAGGGAATCGTCGTGGTACTTCCAGCAACCGAACAGTTCTTTTACCTTATCGATCGAATCACCTACGTTGATGCCAATTCCAGAAGAGAAGCTTGAACGATTAGCCAGGTTGTTCTTCATGTCTTCAGCACTAGCATCAAAAGCCATACCGAGAAGGGTGCACTGATCCCATTTGATAGCGTTATCGCTGGTGGTGTTCATAATGTGCGTCTGAATCTCGTTGGACGTGGTGCCGTAATCGTCAGTGGAACCCTTCTTGAAGACGACCCAGTTTTCACCGTAGTTCTTCTTAAAGGTGCGATCTTCGGTTACTTTGGCAACACGCCATTCGTTTGACGTGCTGAGCTCCCAGCCGTCATTGAGTAGTTCCTTAACTTCGCAGGGGAAGTTGTACTGTTTTCCGTTAAGCGTTGCGCTGAAGATTTTCTTCGCATCACTTAAAGAAGCAACATGTTTTTTGCCGGTGACCTCGAGCGTCACAGTACCGTTGGAATAGGTTTTTGTTGAGTCATCCAAATTGCAGTAGCCGGCGTTATTGTTGCCGTACTTGCTGATTTCAGCTTGAGCTTGAGCTTCGGTAACAGTTGCCTGGGTGGTGTCCGTTTTGGCGGAGCATCCAGCACAACAGCCGAGTGCGACGCACATTGCCAAAGCTGCACAAGCACACTTAGTTTTAGTATTCATTAGCTAATCCTCCTTTCATTAGAAGAGTAGGAATACATGGCCGCCGGATAGGTAGAAGACGATACGTAGGCAGATTGCTGCAACAATGCCGCAGATAACGATTACGATACCCCATACCTTCCAGCCTTGTTTTTTGCCCATAAGTGCTGCCAGGATAGCCACAACGACAGCAACAATAACTGCGATTGTGCAGGGAAGAGCAGAAGCGGCGAAGGGAGAGAAGGATGCCGCATCGGTCATGCCAAACGTTGCGCGTGTCGGATCGAAGTAGTAGCCCATATTGGTGAATGAGCCCTGCGCTGCAACCATCGAAATGATGTAGACGATGGTGAATACCGCATTTGCGATAGAGCCGATGAGCACCTCGCCGGTGAAGTCGTCCTTTGCGTCCCCGGTAAAGCAGGAGAGTACGACAAACGTTGCGGGGCCGAGTACGCATGCTGCACCAATCAGTGAGAGAATCTGCAGAATGGTGTTCCATGTCGGCAGTGCTGCCATCATGTAAGAGTGTCCCGTTACGGCTACAAGCACTACGGACATCACGATACCTGCAATGCAGACTGCTTTGTGAGCTGCGCCGTTTTTCTTAAGCTGAACGATATAAACAAGGGCAACGATTGCAATAAGGATAATTGCGATGAACTCCTGGGTGATACCAGAGGTGATATGACCGAAGCCGTTGAAGATGCGCTCCCAATGTTGAAGGTGCATGAACACCGAGATACCGCCGATAACAAGCAGCACCGCGGAAGTAATCCATGCCGCAAGCTGGGTTTTTTCGCCTTTACCACGAATAGCTAAAAGACACTGGGTTGCGAACAAACCCCCGCACCACGCAATAAATGTGGTGAACAAGATGAGTGGCCATTCGAGTTCCATTACCTGTCGCCTCCTTCCCAATGATGACGCCTAAGGATGTACAGACAAGACGGGTCGTTGCCGACATCGGGTAAAGCGTGAACTTGGTCTTCAGAAAATTCTTCGATGAAGTCGACCATCTTACGATAGCCGCCATTACCGTAGGTGCCCTCACCACGTTCGCCAGAGTTCATAGCACCGACGAAGCTGTCGTAGCCTTCATCAAGGTCGCCAACCCAACGGGCGTTGCCGCCGCACTGCGCGACGCACTGGGGAAGTTCGCCTTCCTTTAGGCGCTGTTCGCACATGGTGCACTTTTCTACAACGCGTTCGTCTTTGTTGAGATAGCGAACACCGTACGGGCAAGCCATAACGCAGAACTGGCAGCCAATGCACTTTTCCTTGTTGATTTGCACAGTGCCGTCTTCTGCTACATAAGAAGCTTCGGTTGGGCACACGGCAACGCACTGAGGATTTTTGCAGTGCTGGCAGGTGATAGGCAGGAAGTACATGTATGCGTCCGGCCATTTGCCAGAACCATTCGGGTCGAGGTTTGGCCCAACGCGAACCACTTTGTTCCAGTAGCTTCCAATCGGGACACCGTTAATCGCTTTGCAGGCAGGGCTGCAAGCCAGGCAACCAACGCAGCGATTAAGGTCGGTAATAATTGCCATGCGAGTCATGATTTATTCCCTTCCTTCATAGGTCGGTAGCCATTCGTTCAGGCGCGGATCGTCGGACGTGTGGATAATCGGCACACCCTTCGAATCGCACGGGACCGGGTTGTTAAACGGACTGTTCTCAGGAGTTGCCTTGTAGATTTTCACCTGATATGCACGCAGATTGGAGGCGCCGCAGTGCGGGTCGCGCGCATAGTGGTCAATTAGCTGGTTGACAGCGGAGTGCTGGAAGCCATGACCTGCGTCTTGGACTTCCGGATACCACCAGGTGTGCTCAAGGTTAACTACGTCTTCGTCAACGCCATAGTACAGGTCGGCAACTTCGCGAATCTTGCCCCATTCGGTTTCAATCCAGACCCAGTCGCCTTCTTCGATGCCGTATTTGGCTGCAGTAACCGGGTTGATCTCAACACGCGGTACAGGCCACAGCTCGCGGCACCAAGGCAACTGGCGATGCTCGGAGTGGAAGTAAACCGGGATACGACGGCCAGTTGTTGCAGTGAGCGGATACTCCTTGATGCGGTCGCCATCTTTGGGGCCATGCGGGGGCTCAACCCAACTCGGCAGGTACCACTTGGTCTCGTCGGGATAGAAGGTCTCCATAACGGTTGACCAAATTTCCTGTTTCATAGTCGGCGTGAACCAGCCGGGCTTCCAGTCAGCAATGCCAGGGCCTGCCGTGTAGTCAAGACGAGCCCATACGAAGTCACGTGCACGAAGGCCGCCAGTCTGGTAACGGCGATAAGTACCCCATTGCTTCGGATCAACTTCCTTAGCCTGCCACCAGCCATTCTTCTGGAAATCGGCTACGTAGTCGTCCCACTTTTCGTATTTCGGGGTCAACTTGTCAAGCTCGGTGCCACGGCGTTCCATAGAGACTACCTTGCCGTTTTCAACATGCCATGCAGTGTTAGTCCACTCTTCGTTGGAGAACAGCTTAATCGAGTCGTCAAGCTGCCAGTTGATGTCGGGCCAGAAGTCGTTCGGGTCGTCGCTCCAGGGTTCCTGAGTCCAAGGCTCGCCGATATATTTGAACAGGCCCATGACAATCTCGGGGTCGTAGGTTGCTTCGGCCGGGGGCTGTACGCACTTGACGGTAGCACCCATCGAGCCAGCAGAGCCCTGAGATGCACGCGGAGAGTTGAGCTCAATCCAGTGAGCAACAGGCAGGATAACGTCTGCTGCATCAGTAGAAGGCGCATGCCACAGGTTCAAGTCGACGTAGAAGTCCAGCGAGCATAAAGCTTCCCAAGCACGGGTTGAGTTCGTGAAGGACAGGAAGTTGCCAGACTCGTTCCAAAGGAACTTAACCGGGTAGGGATCGCCAGTAATCATCGCGTCGTAGCAGGTCGCGCCATCGCACCAGTAAGACCACCAGCGCAGAAGCGGGAACTGCTGAATGCCGAGCTGCTTGTCGTTGACTTCAGCAGGAGGCGTGGAAGCACCAGGTGCCCAAGCCGAGAAGCCCTGCAGGTCGCCGTCGATAGGAACCAAGGTCGGGCCACGATTGCCGCCCGGGGTATCCATGTTACCAGTGATGCCGACTAATGCGTCGGACGCGCGGCAGTTCTGGATAGCGTTGCAGGCATGCTCTTGTGCGAGCATGTACTGAATGCCGCCGTTGCCATAGCCAGTGGAGGGGTCAAGACGCGTACCGTATGCCTTAGCAGCAGCTTCAATTTTTTCGGCGGGAATGCCGGTAATTTCTTCTGCAGTTTTCAGATCATACTCAGCGCAGCGCTCCTTGAAATACTCCCAAGCAGGCTTAACTTTAACGGTGCGACCGTCTTTGAGGGTAATTTCGAATTCACCTTCAAGTGCTGGGTCGATAGCCGGGTCGAACGGAGCAAGATCGGGTACCCAGCCCTGAACCTGGCCGGGAAGAAGGTTTGCCTGGTTGGCTTCCTTGCCCTTGTAAGCGGCGTCAGTGTCGTAGTTTTCGCCTTCCCAGAAGCCACCAGTATTGTCGATAACTTCAAGCTGGTCAGCGTTGAACCAGGTGAACGCGCCGTACTCATGAGTAACGCCCTGCTCGGCGAGCTTTTGCCAATTCTTGTCATACACCAGGAACTTATACGGGCTACCGTCTTCCTTGATGTCGCTTTCCTTGAGCAGGTGGGTCTTCATGTCATAGGTTGAACCATCAGTCCACTTCGCGGGGAAGCCTGTCGGTTCCATATCCATGCAAACAAGGAACGGGGCGTCAGTCCACTTTTTGACGTACAGTTCGTCGATAAGGTTGTTCTGGATAATAACGTTGCACCATGCAAGAGTCAGTGCGCCGTCAGTACCAGGTCGCAGATTCATCCAATAATCTGCTTCTTTACCAAGATTTGCCATGCGCGGGTCAACAGAAATATGATAATCTGCGCGGCTTGCAACATCTACCGTAGTACGGCAAGAGTCGTCGTAGTTTGAAAGCTCGGAAGCGCCTGCCCATTGCACGAATACGCGCGGACGAGTAATGGTTTCCATCCAAGACATTGCGAACTGCGAAACCATTGTAGTTGCGAAGTGGCGCGGGCCCTTGCAGATCTGCCAGGCTTCAATGTTGTTTGGCGTTTCCAACAGGTTTTTCAGAATGGATTCTGAATGCATGCACCAGATACGCGAGGTGCCTACCTGACAAGAAGTTCCCTCACCGCCATACTGAGCCTTGATGTTGGTGATGTTGTCGGCAATCAGCTTGTATGCCTCATCCCACGAGATACGAACCCAACCAGGTTCTTCGCCCTTGGGGTTTGTGCGCTTCATGGGGTAATGCAAGCGGTCGGGGTGGTATGCGGCCTGGATAGACGACTGCGACTTTGCGCAGCAGTTACCCATGGATTGCCATGCGCCTTCATCCGATTCAACTCGAATAGCACGGCCATTTTGAACAATGACCTTGACGCCGCATTCCATCTTTCCGCAGCCACGACAACAAGACTTAACTGCGACGGTGTCTTGGCCGGAAACCTTTGGATAGGTGTCTTCAGCCAAAGCGCGAGGCACAAACGATCCAGACGCTACTGCAACAGCACTCGTCACAGCTGCTGCTTTTAGAAACGTACGGCGCTTCATGTTAAGTTTGCCCATGTTCTCCTCCTTTAAGTTTGGTTGTGACTGACATGTAGACGCTAAGCGCGCTTGGACATACTGGGGGACAAGCGCTCTTGCGACGGTTGCAACAATATGGGTTCTTATAGGGGTAATACATCTATGAAAACTCGTGAACTCGGCAATTCTGGCATCATAATTATTTATGATTTGCGACTATAAGATTATTCTTACAGTGCTTTGACCTGGTGTTTCTCATTAAGATTGCTCAGGTTGATATCAGAATGCGGATTTATGCTATTTGGCTTCAACCATATTTGGTTTAGAATAAACATCGTTAAATTTTGGCTTACATGGGTGAGACAAAAGTCAAAATTTTGGGGGGATTTTTTAGTGGTTAACGACGATACAAACAGTCATATAACAGCCGGGGAAATTAGCGAAAAATCTCCCATGAATAAGACATGGGCAGAGCGAATCTCTGAGGTGTCGATGCTTCGAATTTTCGGGTTCGGCTTGATTCGCTTGTGGACGTTTGTGCTTTTCTACAGCGTGCTGCCATATCTTATGGCTGGCGAAGTGAGAAGTACGCTGTATCAAAACCAGATCATTTCACTATTTGCATTTGTTCTTGGCGCAGGGCTTGTCTTCTCTATTTACAAGCCTCGTACCTATACCATTCAATCTCGTGCATTTATTTGGGTAGGTGGCGTGCTTGCTGCTATCGGTACCGCATTGTGCGCTATTTCGGATGTATCTACTCCGCAAGGAATGCTAATCTGCACGCTATCTGCGGTTATGACTGGTATAGGGTCGTCTTTCTTATTTATATTATGGGTTCGAATGCTGTTTGGGAAAGACCGTTCCGTCTTGCTTATCGAGTATGGCTCATCGATGGCGCTAGCTCTTGTGTGCGGACTTGTTTTCTTGATACTCCCAAGCCTTGTTTCGTTTGTTTTGACCGTCAGTGCACCAATTGCTTCTGCAGTAATTTTAGGGAAGCTTATGTCGGAGCTACAAACTAAGAAGCATGAATCCAAAAGAGATGATGTAAGCATTTCAGCTGCACGTAAGCAGGAAAATGCAGGCGGGTTTTTCTCTGTTAATCCGCGCAAGTTTTCTTCTAGCACTAAAAAGCTTTTTGCGAAGGGGCTCTGTGCATCACTAATATTCGGCTTTTTAGCTGGCTTTACTGACATTATTTCTGGTTATACCGCATTTGCTGCCAACGATTCTCATGGCGTTGCAATTTACTTAGTAGGTATTTTGGCTGCTCTACTTATGCTTGTGGTCGGAATGGTCAGCAAAGAACCGGTAGACTTGCTCTATCGCATTGCCATGCTGTTTATGGGTATTGGGTTTGTGCTACTTACGCTTATCGAGAATGGAATTACTTTCTACACTTCGCTGAGCTTGGCGGGCTATTCAACGCTCATAGCCTTCATGATTCTTTGCTGCCATATTATTTATCGTTCGTTTAGAACTGGAGCCACGCAAACAATTGCTCTTTGCATTGGTGTTTTGTACTTAGGTGAAGGTATTGGACTTGTGTGCGGAGATGCTCTTGTTGGGGCGCTTCAAAGCGGCATTAACCTGCAGATTCTAAGTATTCTGTGCACGATTGTGTTTATGGTGACTGCCTTGGTGATTTTTACCGAAGGCGATCTAACCCATGCAGGTATTGGTGAGCTTGAAACTGAAGTTTCGCCAGGTGGCCTAAACGGTTCTTTTGCTGATTCGGCAAATTGCGCTTTGGCAAATGGTTGTGCAAATTGCAAAGCGGTAAATGAAGTCGCACCTGACCCGGTAGCGCCAATTCAGCATGCGTCAGATATTATTACTGAACGTTTCGGTCTTTCTCAGCGTGAGTCAGAAGTGCTGCTGCTTTTATTGCAAGGTAGAACAATGGCGCGCATCCAAGAAACGCTTTTTATCTCGGCTGGCACGGTGAGCACGCATACGCGTCATATTTATCAAAAAGTTGGCGTACCGAATAGGCAAGCATTGCTTGACCTGGCTTTTAGTGATGAATTAAAGGCTGATGAAAACTAAAATCAGTAAAAATTATGATAGCGAAAGGCAAATTGCAGGAGCATAATAGGCGCTGTTTTTAGACGAGTATTGCTCACATTGAGGTCGGGGGGCCTTTGGGACAGACTTCATCCGGGTATTGCAGGATGGAGGCTAGTATGAGCAAACAAACCATTTCGGTTGAAGAACTTGATAGCGTGCTTGCTGGACAAAGCAAGTCGCGTATTGCTGTGTGTGCTCCTAGTAATGTCAATCTTGATCGAGTGATTTTAAACAAGGCTGCAGCATTTGCCCAGGCGTATGGGCAAGCAACGGTTGTCTGCGCCACACGCGTTCATGCGGTGGCTCTTTCAGCTATGCTTGAGCACCTTTCGGATGTACAAGGTGTGGAAGTTGTTTTCATTCAAGATTTAGCCTTGCGTCAGCTTGAAGACGAGCAGGTGCAAGCTGCAGTGCTCCGAAAGAACAGGGTGCTTGACGCCAACGAGA
>CAVEUW010000043.1:8428-13382 GCA_963619015.1 Senegalimassilia sp.
GACATCTTAACTGAGGACGTTAAGGTTTGCGGGTTGAAGCTTAAGCGTGTTTCCGAAATGCTTAAGTTCTTCTATCGTAGTTTGGCGGATTGTACGGCCGAAAAAGAAGGCTGGCTCGTAAGTCAAGAAGAAGCAACGGTCTTTGCAATTCTGGAAGAAAACCTAGAAGCTCGCAGGGCGTGCGTGCCTGCAGAGGTTGCAGCAAAGGCTTACTTAGGCATGAAAGCGGCCAAGGTTGCCCCTGATGGTTGCCCTGTTGTTGTTGACAACTATGCAGCTCTTAGCAAATCCTCCCAGCGTCTTGTTGATTATTTAAGTGACGGCTTGATGGTCGCGTTCGGAAATGCTGGTTTCAAAATTCTTGATGATGAGCCGTATCCGAACCCATCAGGGATGGCTAATCTTCTTGAGGAAGAGGGCGTTCAGGCTTTTTATCTTGACGAGAAGCTGCCGTTGAAGATGCCTGTGAAAACCCTTGCAAATCCTATTGATGAGTTTGAGTACGTTGCTCAATACGTTGAGCAAGTTATCAAAAGCGGTACTGCAGCCTCAGACATTATGGTTGCTGCCCCGAATACAACATGGGCTAAACAGATATATAAGAAGCTGCGCTCGCAAAATATTGCCTGTGCGCTTGATTTGCAACCGCGAAAAATTGTTGGCGACCCACGAGATGTTTCGCGTTGTGGCGAGATTCGCCTGAACTCGCTCGTGAAGCTTCTTGAAAATCCGAACGACTTCACCGCGTTTCGAACCTTCATCGGAGCGGGTGATTGGCTGGTGGGCAGCGACGGCTTCCTCGAACTTTTGGCATATGCCCGCGAAAATGATCTATGTGTTGCCGACGCAGTCAAGCAGATGCGCTGCCCCGAATATAGCGAAGAGATTACAGCTAGTTTTAAAAAGCTTATCAAATCGATGGATTTGCTTGATGAGACTCGTGCGGTCTGGCAGACGAAAACTGTCGACGAAATTGAAGCGTATATGCAAAAGATTGGAATGCCATTAGGCGAACATGCGGCATCACTGGGCGACAAACAGGGTCGCCCGAATATCGAAGCATTTATTGATACCTTCAAGACGAAATATTCCCCCTTGCCCGAAGGCGTTGTTGTAACCATATTCTCGCGCACACTTTGCCATCCGTGCAAAACATTGGCAATCCCTGGCATGGTGGACGGCTTTATGCCTAAGCGCGATGCTGTCGATGATGCGTTCGATCTAGATCATAGACAGCGCGCACTTGTTCGTGAGGGCGTGCTGCTTCAGGCAGTTGAGGCTTGTGCGCAAAGTTGTATTGCTTACACAAATTTCGACCACGATGCTATCGAGAACACTGCGGCTCTTCATATGTTCACAACGCGTATTTACGAGAAGGATGGAAGAAGGATGGCGCGCGTTGCTCCCTCGACCCTTCTCGAGCGGATTGAAGACAAACATTAAGAGGAACACGTTTGCTTATGGGAGATGTAGAAAGGGTTTTGTGAGATGGAAAAGATTGAAGTATTTGAGCTTGAAGATGATTTTGATCCGCTAGCGGATGCTGGCCTAGAGCTAGAAACAGAAGGCGAATACGCCGGCGGTATTGAGTATCAGGTTCCTATTCCTGATGCTGATAAATCGGTGGTTCCCGAGGCAGTTGAACTTCCAGCGAGTGAGCGCATCGAGAAATTGATTGCCGGCATTCCTGGGCAGAAATTCCGCATTTTGAGCGCGATTAAGGTTTGCGATACGCCGAAAACCTTGGAGGTGGCAGCCGAGGAGCTTGAAGAAGAATATCCACAGGGCACAAGCGTTTATGACGCGGTGCGTATTGTTGAGCTTTTACACGGTGCAGGTGCGTTGGTTTGTGTTGATGAAGAGGGAAATGAAATCGACCTGAACGCCGTATCCGAAGAAAAAAGCGAGGTGGCTTTAGCCAACAATGCTGAAACAATCGCCGCTGTTGACGAACATAAGGGTAGTGAAGTTGGAGAAGATGCGCGCGTTGATTCAATCAGTCTTGATGAGCTAGATGTCGAATACGACGAGGTCGAAAAAGAGGCACCGGTGTTTTATGTGGCTACCGAAGCTGGAAAAACCGCTGTTGAAGACATGTGGAGTACAAGTGCTGCTTTTAAAGTGATTCGCGACGAAGCTCAGTACCTGCCCATTTGGAAAAAGATTCTTCAGCTTTGCTGCGCTGAAGGTGGAGTGACGAAGAAAGAAGTTGCTGATGCTGTTGATGCGCATCCGCTGTTGCAGGAGCCACGCCGTTGGTGTCAGTACTTCTTAGAGAAGCTGAAGAACGTTAACGCACTTGAATTCACTACAGGGTGGAAGATCACGGATATTGGAAAACAGCTGCTTGCTGACGAGGTTTTTGCAAATGTCGAGGCAGCTGAAGTTGACGGCAACAAAAGCAAAACACATTAATAAAGGGGGATGTTATGGCGGGCGAAACGATTACAATCACTGACATTTTGCAAAACCGTGTCAATATGTATAGCTTTATCTCAAGGTTGTTCATTAAAGAAGTCGATCAGGAATTTCTTGATGAACTAAACACGATGAAGTTTCCGAAGAATACGAAAAGCACCAACGTTGACAAAGGCTATGAGCTCATTCGAACCTTTTTGAATAAAGCTGATGTTAACGTGCTGAACGTGCTGGCGGTTGATTACGTCCATGCGTTTATTGGAAGCGGCGTTTCGGGCTTTTCCGCGGCGTACCCGTACGAGTCCGTTTACACCAGCCCGAAGCGCTTGATGATGCAGGAAGCACGCGACGAAATGCTTGCGCTGTATCGCGCTGCTGGACTTTCAAAAATGGATTCATGGAAGGAAGGCGAAGACCATATCGCCTTAGAGACCGAGTACTTGGCGATTCTGGCACAGCGTACGGTTGATGAATACGAGGCTGGCGATGAAGATGCTGCTATCGCTTTGCTTGTTCAGCAGCGAAACTTTCTAGAAGATCATTTGCTGGCTTGGTATCCCATGATGGAGCGTGATATTCAAAAATTTGCAAAGACAGACTTCTACAAAGGTGTCGGTAAATTGACACTTGGCTATTTGCAGTGCGAAAACGAGTTGCTCGAAGATCTGCTAAGTGATGTCGACTTTGAAGACGAAAGTGCAGTTGCTCGTGAGCAAGCTTTGTCTGAAGCCAGGGAAGCTGAAGAGAAATAAGGCCAGCGATGAATCAGGAAAAATCTCAAAAAGCAACAGCGCCGGCATTTTCTCGCCGTGACGTTATTTGCACTGCAGCGGGCACAGCAGCGTTGCTTGCTGTAGGTGCCGTTAAGTTTGCGCCGGCAGAGGCTCTGGTACGTCCTCCTGGAGCACAAGATGAGTCATTACTGCTATCGAAATGCGCTCGCTGTCAGAAGTGTTTGGAGGCTTGCCCGCACAAGGCGATTGCAATTTCTCATGTTGAGGACGGCCTATTAGCTGCACGTACTCCAAAGCTTTCTTTTAAAGAAAGCTGGTGCAATTTCTGCGAGGATGTTGATGGTGGCCCGAGGTGTTCGGCAGTATGCCCGACAGGCGCGATTGCTCCTATAACGACAACGCGCGTGAACATTGGCATGGCAAATCTTACTAAAGAATGGTGCCTAGCGTATCGCGGTGAGGGTTGCCGAAGCTGCGTGGACGCATGCCCGTATGGTGCGCTTGAGCTGGATAGTTCTCATACTCCTTACGTTATCGAAGATAAATGTAATGGCTGCGGCGCTTGCGAGAGCGCATGTATCTCGCTTACGGCTGGCAGTTTGTCTGGAACATGGGATGCCTCTTCGCCAACAGACCGTGCTATTACCGTGAAACCCCTGAACAATTAGAGGAGGGCTGAAATATGAAAAATAAAAACACTGCGCGCATACGCTTCATCGTGATGATTGCTGTGTTGGCCCTTGTTGCTATCGGGTATTTCACGGCGTTTGGTATTGGCAATGTTTGCGGTATTGGCTTTGATTCGATAACTCTTCTATGCCCACTTGGTGCCTTGTTAAGCATGATTGCAAGTAAGACTGCAATTCCCATGGCTATTGTGAGTGTTATTGCAGTTTTTGCTATCTGCGTACTTTTGGGTAAGGTTTTTTGTAGCTGGGTGTGCCCGGTACACTTCTTATCGAAGTTAAAGCCGAATAAGAAGAAAAAGAAGGACGCAAACGAAGCTAGCGATAGTATGCAGGTTCGTAAGGATAGTGCCCGCAGTAATCAAGTGGAGCCCCTTACCGAAAGCGAGCAGAAACTGCTCAGCAAGACTGGATGCGGTTTGTGCGAGCATCCGTGTGGCAAGTCGAAGGGTATCAAGCTTGATAGCCGCCATGGTATTTTGGCTGCAGCTTTGGTTTCGACGGGTATTTTCGGCTTCCCGGTTTTCTGCCTTATTTGTCCGGTTGGCTTGACGTTTATTACGGTGTTTCTGCTTATGCGCTTGTTCGCATTCGGCGAAGCCACTTGGACTATTGTTCTGTTTGCGGCAATTATTTTGGTAGAAGTTCTCTTACTGCCTCGTTGGTGTAAGCATTTTTGTCCTCTGGGAGCTTTACTGTCCCTGTTTAGTGGCGCAAACAAAACATTCGTGCCTAAAATCGATGAAACTAAGTGCTTAAATACTACGACTGATGCTGAGTGCAATCGTTGTGTTGCTGCTTGTCCTGAAGGTATCAACTTGCACGATATTGCTGCTGGCGAGACGACGCTTAACGACTGCACAAAGTGCAAAGCATGTAGTGATGCTTGCCCGACTGGTTCTATCACCTTCGATTTTCTTCCAAGAAATGGCGCAACTGTAAAACCCCAGCTTGTCGTCAACGAAGAGTCTGCAGCTGGTCCTTCGGCGCCAAGCGAGAAGACTTCCGAATAGGGAAGCTGTAAAGAATCAAGCAAGGTGATCAAACATGGCTTTTATTGATAGTTTGCTTTCAATGTTTGAAGGCATGGTGCCGGAAAATATTGCGGTTCACGAG
>CAVEUW010000043.1:13392-15648 GCA_963619015.1 Senegalimassilia sp.
TTCGTGCAACAGGCGGCCATCCGGTTATTGCGTGTCAGCGTGCTGTTGATGCCGTAATGCAGGCAATTGAGGAAAATTCATCAGGTAAAAAGGACATGCACACTCGGTTAGATGAAAATGCTCTGTGCATCGTACCTTGCTTGGGTAGGATCGATGAGAGTATGACAATTGGCCTTGGCGCGTACAAATGCATTGATGCCACGTTTGTTTGCAATGACTGTGAAAACTGTGAACATACGAAAGGTGGCGAATTTGTCCGGCAAGTGCTGGCCGATTCTGACCGTATGCTGAAAGCGTTTGACTGCAATTTGCCCATTTCGATTAGTGATCAGTTTCCGGATTGCGTTTGGCGTAGCGCCGACGAGCCTGGTTATATCCCGGTTGTGTGCGATCAGCCAGGTACAAGCAGAAGGCAGGCTCTCAAAGATGTTGGTAACGCTGGTGCAACCTTAGCACGCGAGGGCATTGATAGTGCATTAGGTGTCGAGAAGCCGGTGCCTGTCCCTGTGGCCTATCGTAAAGTGGACCCTGAAACCGGCACACTTTCGCATTTCGTGCCTACGCGACGCACACGTATGTATAACTACTTGAAGCATATTGGCGATCCGGTTACTGATGAAGTAACCACGCGAGTAGTCGGCAAAATAAATATCGACAAGGATGCATGCACTGCGTGTCGGATGTGTGCGGTGTTCTGCCCAACCGGGGCAATCTTTAAAGTTGATGAGCCCGAGCTGTTCGGTATTTTTCATAGGCCTGCAGCATGCATGCAATGCCGACTGTGCGAAAGTTTGTGCCATTCGAATGCTATTACGGTAGAAAGTACGATTCCTATCAAGCAATTTATGGGTAAAGAAGGCGTGCTGTACGAAATGGAAAAACCCAAGTGGGAGCCAAATAAGCCAGATTCGATTTTCAACAAAATTCACAGCGTGATTGGTGAAGATTTGCAAATGCATGCTTTCTAGGCAAGCTTTATGTGTTAGAAACTGCAAATTGGGCAGTGCGTTTAATGCTTTGCAAGTAAAGTAAGAATTGCGACAAGGACAAACGAACGTGAGGGGGCGACATGATTAAGTATTCTCTACCAGATTTCACCAGCGCATTGGGTCTTAACTTATTCTTTGCGCGCCTTAGTCAGTTTAGCTCTCAGGTAATGCGTCCAGGTGTGAAAATTGACAGCATTTACGGCTGCTTTCCTTCATGTACGCTTAATGGCGGGCGAGCAGCAATTAATAAGCCTTTTCCGCGTGAAAAAATTCACTGGACTTTTGATGTTCTCAAAGAATACGGTTTAAAACCTCGGCTAACGCTAACCAATATGCTTGCCTGCGTTGATGATTTAGATGATCCGTATACGCAGATGATATTAGAAGAAGCAGCAGATGCAGGTGCTCAGGCAATTGTCTATTCGCCAGAAGTTGGGCATGAGATTAAAGCGCGCTATGGCATGTCGCTTGTGCTTTCAACAACCCATGAAATTTTAACGATCGATGCCTTGAATGCGGCACTCGAAAAGTTTGATATCGTCGTTTTGAATTACAACTTTGGCAAAGATGCCGACTTTTTAGCGCAGGTGAAATACCCTGAAAAACTTGAGGTCATGGTGAACGAATATTGCCAGCCTGCTTGCCCTCGCCGCCAGGCGCATTATATGCATAACAGCAAGAACCAACGTGATGCTAAGCTCGAACCGTTTTCTTGCCCAGCGGATAAGCCGAGCTTCTTTTCCCACCCTGAAAATCATCCAATTTTATTCACTGCTGAAGAAGCGCAGCAGACTGCGGATAAGTACGGTATCGAATATTTTAAAATCGTAGGGCGAGGCACTTCTTTTGAAGCGAACCTTGAGGCTCTTGTGTACTATCTTGTTCGTCCAGAGTTTCATGCGCAAGTTAAGCAGGAGGTGCTCAGGCAAGTTGGGCGTTAATAAATAGTCCCGCTTGTCTGTTTTATGCACTTGTTTTTGTAACTTGGCGTTTACGTTTTGTAGCAATTACCAAAAAAATTTCTTGTGTGACCTAAATTCTTATATTCTCGCTTGAAATTAGTTGATTTTGTGATACTTTATTAACGCGGTAATTCTTAGCCGTGTCGACGCACCCAAAGGGAAGGGAACAGGCACCTAAGAATGAAGCTTTAGGGAAAGGGCTGTAAGTTTCTAGGCCTTACAGTTAAAGCTAATCCGCATAGCAGAAGCCCCCTGTTCTTGGGAAGGAACAGGGGGCTTCTTTGTGCTAGGAATCCGTATTACTC
>CAVEUW010000044.1:0-14852 GCA_963619015.1 Senegalimassilia sp.
CCGTAATCTGGCCACCGAAACCGGCAAGGCCGGAGGCGTAGTTGCCGAAGGTGGCATCCCCATGCGCATTGATCTTCCCGTTCACCGTAACGGTATCGTTAGACTCCAGTCCCTTCTCGAAGGTTATCTTCCCGGCCGCAGTGTCGGCAATATCCTTGCGGAGAAACTTGTCATATACCGGTGAGCCTTCTGCCAACTCATTAGCGGTGTCGGCATAGGTCGCGCGACTTGCGTAGCCTGACCGGTTTGAGTATTCAGCCAATTCAGCGTATGTGGCATTGTCCGCTTTTGCCGCGTGCTTCGCCTCGTCTGCCGTCTTGACTACAAGTCCGGTGCCACCCGTGCCGGTATTGCCACTGCCGGATTTGGGTTTTAATATCTTCTTTACATCAATCATGCATCTATCTCTTTAAGTGTCAAACTTGCGGTGCCTTCTATCAAATTACGGCCTACGCCCTGCACGAAGAAATCTTTGCCCATCGCCTCGTGACGATAATGGTAAAACAAACTGATATCGGTGCTTGAGTCCATCAGATTCTGCACCATCAAAACGCGGGGCTCGTGATATTCCTGATAATAGCTGTCAACATACAACTGCTCCGGCTTCGCTTTTGCGCCCGCATTACGGTCGTATATCTCGGTCACACCGTCGCCGGTAGACACATTCACCGGAACAGACATTCTCATCTTATTCTGAACTCCTAACTCCGCGCACTCCGAGGATGTCAATGCCGAATTGATCTTAAACTCTAGATCGTCTTTCTTGTTAATGAACGACTCTACAGTGTCGCTCATGTAGACGATGTCACAGTCATCATTGCCGTCGCTGATAAATCCATTATCGCTATAAACCTTTATCTCAAACTCTTTAAGCATGATGCTACTCACGTGCGCCATAAGGGGCACAGAGGTGCTGCTCCACTTTGTATGCCGGAACCATGTTGGATGACGGCGAGTCACTACATCCCAAGTCACATTGACCGGGCCTAGGATTTTGAACTGTACTGCGCCACTCACCTTGTCGCTTTTCTTAATCGGAATTGCGATGCCCTCTGCGTCAATACCCATTGTATAGCTGATATTATTCTGAATGTCGAACTCGGTACCTATCAACTTATCACCTATTTTAGGGTCGAAGCCTATAGTGAAGCATTGCTGGTAATATTCATCGTCGTCAGCGCATTCAGAACGGTCCTTGTATGTCTGCCATTTAAAATCCGATGGCTGGCCATCTGTGCCGGTCTCCACTACGCATTTGTCACCTATAACGAGCATGCACGCCAAGACAGACACCTTGCTGATGGTATCCGTACCGTCACCTATGGCGCTATATTTAAACTCATACTGCTGGGGACCTTCCCCTGTGTATGGGCAGAAGCCACTGTCTGCACCTTCATGCCAAGTTGCTTCACTCCTCGGAGTTTCTGCCTGCCAATACTTTCTGGTATAATAGCGCCCGTCCCCGTTGTTTCTGCTCGGGACCGTTTGATGCCAGACCTTAATCTCGTCATCTTTTTTCGGTGTGGGATCGGCAGGAGAAGTCCACGTCTTATAGTGCAAGTTCGTGTAGGTATTCGTCTGTGTCATTATCGGGTTAAGAATGACGGAGCCCGACAGTACAAGATAATTGGTTGTTTCGTCGTCTACGGGAGAAAATGAGCCACCTGCCGTATTACCATTGTAAATGGCATAAGGTATGTTCTTCTTAATGTCATCGACACTTGGACGGGTCTTATTTTCGTCGTTGTCAATCTCGTTGCCGTTGACAGACACTACCATGTAATTTGCCATGTCCACTTTTGAGGTTGGGCTGTTGTCATCGTTGGCAGTACATGTCTGCACACTGCCGAGGGATAGGATGCAGGCCCCGGAGTTCTGACCGAGCCAATCCGGCAATTTGTGCTGGTTCTTGCCATCACCACAGAAATAATCGACGATGTCGATGTCGGGATTGCCGGAGAGGGGAAACGTCCATTTCGTGTTCTGCATCACTTGCACAAACCAGTCTGTAACCTTGCCCTCACCGTAAGTTGTCGCTTGCTCATGCGTCAGTGCATAAAAAGCGTTATATGCTGTAAAACCCTCGCCGTCGCAAGAATACTCGGTTGTATATTTCTGCTTGTTGGTATAGGGACTGACCAGAAGATCATCGTCGAGAGGGCTCTCAATGACATCCTCCATCTCAGTGATGTTAGCTGTCAACTGTAGTTGGTTGTAAGTATCACCGATGGAAACTGTCGTACCACAGTCTGCGACGTTTGCGAGGGAGATAACCACGCTGTCGCAGGTAGTTGTAGAAGCGTCATTAGACTCTATATCATGCCATATAATCTTCCCACTTGCCCTCTTGACCGTTTCCCAAGAGAAAATATAGAAGGTAAGCCCATCTTGCACGAGATGCAGATTAAGGTATTTCAGCATCTCTTCAAGCACTTCGTCCTGCTGCCATACATCGTCCTCCTCATCTCCGAGGAAAAGAAGCTCCGATATGGATAGCTGGCTGAAGATCTTGTAACGGTTAGCTGTCTGCGCGTCCAAGGCCTTGCTTCCGTCATACAGAAAGGTGGCGCTACCACCATTGACGATGTCAAGGGCTGACGTTACTCCGTTCATTGTCTCAAGAAGGATGTCATAGAAGCTACGTTGCTTTGCCTCTGCTTTGACAACGGAGTAGATAACACCGGAGGATCCTATATTCTTGTATTTGGAATATTGCAACGCGCTGAGTGCGTCAATGCAGTTCAACGACATCTCATCCCAGCGTTCATTGTAAGATTGGGAAAAGGTCTGTGGCTCTATGAATCCGGCGAAGACGCATTTATCGCCCTTATAGACATTGATAATCGCGTCACGGCAGGATGTGCTGAAAAAGTCGGTAACCAAATTACCGCAGAGGAGTGTAACGGTAGCAGACTTACGCAGAAGTACATCGAAGGTATCATTAACCTCGTCGCTAATCTCTACGGGATTATCACCAAAGTAAATATCGGCCTCCTCGGTACCTATCTCAAGAATCTGAGTGCGATCGCCCTTGGTGACAATATGCACTGTCACCGTTTCGCTTTGTTGTGTCAGAAAACTACCGTATATGTACATGTCTTTGTGGTTTAGAGGTTATATTTTTTCCCGCTCTTAGCAGCTACGCGTCTTGTATCGAACATGAGGTCAAGAATCTTGCGAGCATTGGCATTCATGTTGATGTTCACTTCGGTGGTCGTTGGTTCGATGCCCTTTGCTAAATTCTGCGCAGACACAGAGGGCAGTGACCTATCATAGAAGGCCGGAGGGTTAAACCGTCCTTCAATCAGTCCGAACAGATGCGCCTGCTGTTGTTTGTTGAGGATCATCTCGCCACTGTTGACTCGTACAAATTTCTTGTCTCCCGAGACGGAGGAACCGCCAACAACACCACCGGTGGCGAATTTGGACACCATCGCTAACGCGGCAATGACGGCTGCAACGCCCGCAGCTATAGCGGCAAGGTTAGCGGGGAAAGGCAACTTGGCGCCGGCGGATGTTGCATCGGCCACGGCCTCCCCACTCTTTGCAGCAGTTGCAGCAGTTGCAGCAGCCGCCTCCGATGATGAGGCTACAGCGTCAGCCGTAGCAGCAGCTGCGTGCGCTTGCGTAGTTGCAGTCAGCATGTTTATGAGGGTAACAATGCCGGAGATGCCCTCGGCTATAGACAGGACGCCATTAATGACACTTGACAATTTCGACCAGGCATTTGCGTCACTGTCCAAAGCATCTGTGATACTCTGAATGCCGTTACCAATGCCCGACACACCACTCCAGCCGTCTTTTATGCCGGACATGGCCTTCCCGAATGACGAGGTGTCAATCTTCAGTTTAAAGGGTTTAATGCCCTTCCCAAGTGATGCTATCTGCTCGTTAAGCTCATCAATCTGGCGCTTCGCCTCGTCAGTGTCTATTATGCCCGCGTCAAAGTCACTCTGTATCTGGCTCGCTCTGTTTTGGGCGTTGGAGTAACTCTGACGTATATCGGAGGCGCTACCCTGAACAATATAGCCGGGTTCTACATCGGCCTTGATAGTCACGTTGCCGTTCGTGGCCCTGTCTATCTGCGCTTGTATATCCGACACCTTCGCATCGGCGGCCACCTTTGCCTCGATGGTCACTGCACTATCAAATTCGTCTTGCGCGGTGTCCAATTGATCCTTCAACTCTTCGAGATGTGTTTTTACCTTAACCTCTATCGGTTCAGGTTTCACTAGCCCGATGCGCTTCTTCAGTTCCTCCAGCTCGGCTTCCGCCTTTTCGTAATCTGCCTGTAATGATGCGGCGAGACTCTCGTCTGATGTTGCTGTTATCTGCTTCTTTAGATTTTGCAGTTTTTCTTCGTACCAATCAATGGAGCCATTAACCGCAGGAGCATTGTTGCTCGTCGTGGCGTGTGTTCCTGATGTAGTAGATGTAGTTGTCCCGGCGGGTGTATGCGAAACAGTAATAGGTGCATTGGTGTCACCGAGGGAGGCCAGTTCCTTCTTTGTGTCGGCGATTTCATCATTTACCTTTTTAAGGTCTGCGTAAAGTCCCCGATTAACCATCGCGGGAGCAATGCCCCTCCGTTCTGCCTCTTTCGCTGCTAAAGGATCACTATTTATATAGTCTTGCCTGATTTTATCGGCCTCCTTTTCTGCATCTTTTATGGCAGTCTTCTTCTCGAGTTGCTTCTTATAAAGTTCTGTAAGTTTTGCTGCGTAAGCGGCTGCCTGTGCGCGCTTCTCAAAAGCCTTGACTATCTCATCGGTTTTACCCTTGAATACATCCTCGGCATCGCTCACGCTCGTTATCTTTAGACGCAGTTCCTTAAATGCACCCTGATTTTTCGATATCCAGTCTAGCTTCTGCTGTTCTGTTGTCAGAGACTTCCATGCGCCCTTTAATTTCTCATAGGTGTTCATGAGGTTAGCGTATGTGCTCTTCAGAGTACTATCATAAGCACTCTTAACCTCGTCAGCCATGTCGGACATCCCCTCACCTAAATTGTCAGCTTTATTCGCTGCTTCATCAGATTTTGAGGCGAAATACGAAATTGCCTCCGTGAGGGCCCAAATAGCGACACCCACTCCCGTAGATATATACAAGGTTTTGATGGCTGTCCTCAAGGTAGTCGCGCTCACCGTAGCACCGGTCATCGCAGCCCGAGCTACCTGCACTATTGGTCCGAATGCGGCTACAGCGGTACTTGCCACACGTGTGCCTATTGACAGACCGACCATAGCTTTACGAAGGGCCAGAACACCGACAACGGCCATGCCTGCCTGAGAAGTGAAGTTGAGAACAGGCTGAATCCACTCGGTGAGCCCGTTCAGTGTATCTCCGATGCCGGCAAACTGGTTCTTCAGCACCTGGAGCTTTGCCTCTACCGTGTCAGACATTCCTTCAAACGCACCCTCTATTGTGTCAGCGCTGTCCTCCATTGCTTTGGCATTGACGTCAAATTTCTCGGACAGATTACCGGTCAGGGGAACGAGGGCGCGAAGGCTCTCGGCACTACTAAACAGTTTGCCGTATATTGTCTGCTCGAGCATTCCACTTTTGGAGGAATACGCTTTTACTGATTTGTCGAGTTCTTTAAGGAATGCCTGGAAGCCACCTGCTGCCTTGATGGAGGCCGCGTCAAACTGAATGCCCATCTGCTTCGCCATCTCGGTAGCTTCGCTCGAGGGCTTAATCAAAGCAGTAAAGACTGCTGCTAACTGCGTAGACACCTCAGCAGTGTTACCAGAAACACCCGTAAGGGTAGCGAACACAGCCATAAGGTCGTTGATGCCAACACCCAGAGTAGCGGCATTGGCGGTCACACGAGGCAGCGCTTGAGCAAGTTGTTCAAACGACGTCACACCGTTCTTCGCGGTTAGCTGTATTTTATCCTGAATGCTTTCCGCTTCTTCCCACGAGAGACCGTAGTTCTTGATGACGGTAGATGTAACCTTTACTACTTCTTCAAGGTCTGCAATACCACCAACACTTGCTTTTGCGCTCGCCTCGAGGTAGGAGATCCAGTTATCCTCCGGTACGCCATTCGAGACTACTTGATACAATCCCTTTGCCAGCGCGTCTCTAGCGATTGGTATGGTCTTAGCCAAATCAGCGACCTGGCCTTTCAGCTGTTCAAAATCTTCACCGCTCTTGCCTGCCATGGTGTTCGCTGCAGCCATAGCATCAGCAAATTGTCGGCTTTCCTCGGTAAGACTATTTAAGGTATTTGCGAGTTGAGAAAATGCATCGGTGACATTCTGGACTTTCGTCACATATTGGTTAAAATTCAGCAGAGATTCGTTTAACGCGCTAACTCCCGACTGCGTGGCGTTGATAGCGTTGCGCAATTCCTTTGTAGTCGTAGTAGCGGAGGCAAGTTGTTCCTTGCCGTCAACCATCAATTTTACGTTGAATTTTATATCCTTTGCCATTTTCTCTAAAATAAGTTATATAGTATTTCTGCTTTCAGGTTGCTGTGGAGGCCTTTTAGCCCCGCCTATCTTTTCTAGCGTGCCCTCAAACCTTTTAAGGGCTTCTTCCTTCGACAAAAAGGAAGTTTGTTCCGATGCTTTCGGGGCTGTGCTATTATCCCAAGGGAACTGCAACAGACTCCGGGGTGTTAGGTGTTTTGCGGAGTGTGGTTGGACACTGATTGTTGCCAGCATCCTCATCCGTTCCCAATTGTCGCGATACGCATCGGACGTATAATCCGCATAAGCGCGGTAGATGGCCGAAAATTCGGGGGGCTCGAGTAGGCAAAAATCACTATACGACATGCCGATCACGCCAACGGCAATGCCCAACAGGTCAAAAATGCCTAACTTTTTTTTTCGCCGTCTCCCTCTGTGGCGCTCTCTCCGACAGCGGATATTGTCTGTGCCCAGGCGTTGATGTCGTCAGGAGTCAAACTGTCGGCAAAATCCATGAGTGAATAATCGAACTTTATCCCGTCATGCTTGCAGGCTGATGCCGTGCAGCAATATAGATAAGCACACATATCCGACAAGTCGGTTGTTATATTGGTCACTTCCTTGCCGGTCTCCTTCTTAAAGCGGAGCATAGCCCCCATAGTTTGTCTACAGGGGTATGCTTTGCCTTCAATCACGATTTCAATCTTTGCCATAATCTATCAGCGATTAAGCCTCCGAACTCTTACCAGGGTAAACCTCGGGCTCACCTACATTCTCCAAAGAAATGCTATAGGTGGCATCGTCTTGTGCCGGGCTGGTCTCTTCCAGTGAGGCGATAACGAAATTGCCCTTCACATAAGGATTAGCATCATCACCGCGCTTAAACGCCTTAACAGTGACTGCTGCACCTTTACCCCAGAGTGCGCCGGTCTCTTCATAACCACTTTCGGTCTCGCTGTAGAAACGAAGGCCCTCAGCGCTGATGGAGATAGAGAGACCTGTTACGCCCTTATCTTTCCACAGACCGCTACTCTTGCCTGCACTCGCTACCGGTTTCACTGCTCTGTCTTTCGTCTCGCTGTTGAAAGTCAAAGTGTGGCTTGTACAGTGTCCGATTGCCTTCTCGCCAATCATGAGCAGAAGGTCGCTACCATTGATATATCCAGAATCTGCCATAACTTTTAAATTTTTGTTTGGTTATTAAATCTTTACACTAAAAATAAGTCGTTGCGCAAAAGCATCATCTTCATAGCCCTCCTCGCTGTCGGTGAGTGTGCAACTACGCATTATCACACCGTCACTCTCCCCTTCGGCATTATCTAAGGCTGCTCTAACCGCTTCCGCCAATTCAATGCCTTCCCCATACTTCGCGGTATAACATACCAGCTCCATATTGACCGTATCCGCGCCGGGTAGCCCCGCTTTTACAGGGTCGTGTTGTAATGACGCGCGTCTGTAGAGGATATAAGGCAATTGAGCATTGTCTATAGAGATAGGGAATATCTTATTCGTGCGCTTCTTTACCTCTGCGTCTGCAAGAAGTAGCGCTCGAATGACAGCCCCCGCGTTCAATGATGTCTTTGTTGCCATAACTTATGATTCTTTATAATAGTCCTTGTTTCCTTGCCGATTTCTCAAGATTGCTTTGGAACGTCTGAAACAGATTGGCCTCCACCGAGGCGCCTGTCTGTTCTTCCGTCTTCGCTAAAAACGCATACCGTTTCATCTTGCCCCGGTAGGAACCGCCACGCAGGTACTGCCTGACGGCCTTGCCGGTAAATCGGCTTTTGCTGAAAAACGATGAAATCCGCCGTCCCGTACGGCGTAGCCTTGTGCCATCCTCGGCCCACATCAAAACTGGCTTTTCCTTATTCGCGCGGGTAAGATGGATGCCTTTACGACGGCCATGTGGCTTTACGCTCACCATGAATCCCAAACCGTAGCGGTCGGGATAGGTGCGAACGTAGATACCCGTAGAGAGGCTGCGCCTAGTACCCGCTCCGATACCGCTTTGGCCGAGATTGGTAATAGCAACCTTTTTCAGGCGGTTTCCTTCCCGACGCATTGCGCTTCGCATGGCCTTACGCTGGCTCTTCATATCAAGAGCTTTGAAGACCTCTGCAAAAGGTTTGTTCAGATCTGTTACGGTTTCATTCATCGTCTCTCACCTAAATAACAAAAGACTACTATCAATCAACTATTCGTTTACACGTTCGCATATCAGAGTATTCATGCCCCTGTCAACATTTGGAATGATATTGGTCACCGTGTAGAGGTATCCTCCCAATTGTAGCACTCTCCAGTTCTCTTTCACTGGATGCGCATCCCTGACGTTGAACTCCGTCCGGTAATCGGGAAAATGCTCTCCGGCTTCCTCACTGCGACTGCCACTCTGCTTCACTCTCTGAGCCCAAACAGTGCGTACAGCCTCATAGGCCGCTGCTTCCTCGCCATACATGTTAGTTACCGTAATAGGCTGTAACAAGGTCAAGCGATATTTCATTTCACCTGCTCTCATTCCGCGAGTTTTCTATAAGGTTTCACAAGTGACTGCAACGCGTCAGGTACAGAGTGCATTTGAGTGCTGCTCACGCTTTCGCGCTGATTGTACCAATGCGCCCCGAGCATCATTATCGCCTGCTTGATGGGGGCGGGCATTTCGCCGCCACCCATTTCTGCAAGTTCGTCAGACGTTCGGTTGGTCGCAGTAATGACAGCGGTCTCTGCTGCGTCAATGAGATAGCCGAGATATTCATCATCATCGGCAAAATCATCGGCGCGAACGTGTTTCTTAAACAATTCCAGACTTACTGCTGCCATACTCTAACCTCCTTATGCCTTTTTCTTACCAAGCACGAACGCATCATCACGCAAAGTAGCGGTGCCGAAGCGTCCATTAAGAACGAAATCAACAGCGTGATTGCGTGCGAGGGTATAAGGATCTGCGATGAAGCTCATCTCACCGAAGAAGCCAGCTGCCTGGTAAGACCAGTCACCGAAGCCGATGGCCTCACCGATTATCGGAGTAGTGAACACCGGATAACCGAGAATCATGTCATTCTCGCAGAGGAAGCGACCTGAGCCGGCATCTACCTTCACGTCACGCAACTCTGCCTTCATTGCCTCGGTCATCACCCAGCATGGGCTCTTGAGGTCAACCTTTGATGCTACAGCGGTCACCATCTTCAGCAGTTCCTTGCGTGTAGGAACGGAGGCGGTGAAATCAACGGTGTTGACGGTCTCACTTGCGAATGGACCAAACACCTTACGCACATGAGACTGACCGTCTGCACCAGTGTAGTTCTTGTCTGTGCAGAAGAGCGCGTCATTGATAACATCAATAACAGCAGCTGGAGCCTCCTCGCGAATAACGCTCTCAACAATGCCCTCTGAATCCTCGAGCTCCTCCTTTGTTACAGGGAGAGCAATGCCGATACGGCTACCGGTCATCTCCAACTTGCCGAAGTCAATCTTGCTGTCTACAAGGCGCTCTGCCTCGTCAGCGAAGGAAGCTACAGCCTTGCCATGCTTTGGCCAGCGAAGTGTGCCTGCAAGGCCGCTACGGATGTTCAGACCTACCTTGTCCCAGATAAGGCCCTTGCGGATTGGGTTCAACATCTCCTGCTGTGCTACCGGGATGATACCTGTGTCAGCGAGAGCAGCTGTGGTCTGTGGTGTCACCTCACGCATGAGAGTCACAGTCACCTTTGTACCCTTGTCAAGCAGATTCTCACGGAGCATCTGATCAGTGTTCACAGTCGGAACTGTCTGGTACTGCTGTGCGGATGCGGCCTGCATGCGCATCTGCAAAATTTCATTCTCACGACGGAGCTGATTATATTCAGCCGTCTCCTTTTCATTGAGGCTTCTCTCCTCACGTTCGCAGAGGTCAGCAATCTCGCGCATACGGTCACAATTAACCTGATGCTGGTCAATCATTCCGCGAACGGTCATCTGTTCTTTTTTCATAATGATTGGTTTTATTAAATTAAACAATCGGAACGCTCGCCGTTGCACGCAACTCGCGCCACTGCGCCCGCATTTCTTCTCTCTTTTTGGCTTCGGGTCCGTCCCCCTTAAGAGTGTCTGTCAGTTCTCTTGCATCCACGCTTGTATCGGGGTAATAAGGATCGGCGGCCAGGGTAAAATCGTAAATGCCGGTAACGGCTTTCACCCGGTAGGTAATGCTACTCTTGCCGTTAGGGCCCACCTTGCTCTGTCTCTCTACAAAATCTTGATTGTAGTAATGCGTGGAGAAGGCGAAACTACAGCCACTAACATCGCCACGACGAACGAGCTCAAGCGCCTTATCTCCGTCGGCGGTATTCGGGGCATCAAACTCAAAGGCCACGCCCTTCTCGTCAACGGTGTAGGAAAGTGTTCCGGTACCTTTGTTGCTTCTCGCGAGAATCAACTGACGGTCATGGAACATTGTCATCTTGATATCCTGGCTATCCAGAAGTTCGCGAGTGATTGCCTCCGGGGCTATCACTTCCCGGGCTTCACTATCGTCATCGCTCCACAGGGGAGCCGAGGGGGTGTTAAACAGGATGGCATAGCCAGTTATCTTACGACTTGGCGCCTCACCCTCACCCGCCTCACGCACATGCAACTCCGTTGGAGTGCAAATGCACCTACGTACGATTTCATTCTTTGATTTAGTCTTCATCTTCTTTTCCCTCCTTTTGTTTGGGTTCTGCCACCACCGGGGTGGTGGTCATATCATCAATGCCTTTCAAATTAGCAGAAACGAGCACCTTGTCTCCGCCTTCCACTGCGGGTTTGTTTTCTTCGCGTCTCCATTCATTGACGGTGTAGATACCCGCCTGAATAGTCTGCAACTGATACTTTATACGGCTATCAAGATCGCACGCGTACAAACCACGTCGGTCAAACTGGAACTTACGTTTACAACAGAGTGACGGAGCGATGAGCTTTCTATGGAATTCGTTCTCTATATTGCGCAGAAGCGGATTCAGAGTATTCGACAAGAAAGCCACGTTGGCCATTTCTGCGGATTTGTAGTTGTTGCTAGTGTCGTCAAACACAAAAGACGGATGCACGCCGAAGAAACGGCATATATCTCGGACAGTGAACTTGCGACTCTCCAAGAATTGCATATCCGTTGAGGACAGCGAAATCTGCTTAAAATCCACCTGTCCCGGCAGGCTGACAATGCGAGAACCCTCCTGAAAGTGCTCATCCACATTCTTCGCAGTCTTTTCCAGTTCTTTGTCCTGGTACTCACCAAAGCCTGTCGTTGTGCGGTCGTTGCTCACGATACCATGAACATTTCCACCGTTCGCGAATCGGTTGAGAGTCTCACGATCACCGGTAGTTGCTATATTCAGGGTCTGTCTCGCATACGTCAGGACTGACACTCCATGCTTCCCGTCGCGTGTATGGGACTTGATGTGCAAGATCTCTGATTCCTGGTATGTGCCACTGATGCCATTAAGTACATCAGTCACCATGTAGGTATCGTTGATAACGTCATGAGATACGGAGCCACGACTGCACAATACCAGGCGGGATATTTCCATTGTGACTTTATCGTAGACCGGCACTACGTAGGCGTTGCCCTCGAAGAGCAGATCTTCTACCAGTTCTTTCCAGAAATCGAAGGCCGACTTGGTGAAGTCCGGTTGTACAGTCAGCAGGTAATGCAGACGGCTGCCAGTGTCCTCAACAAAGATGCCGTCCTTGATGCGCATATACTGCATATCAAGATTGGCCACCGACTCACTCAGCAACTGTACACAACGGTACACCGTCGCTACGGACAGTGCTGTGCCTCCGGGGTTGAAGAAGGATGCGTAATCACCAGTACGAGGTATTCCGGGGGCATCTGCTGATGTCCCGGTCTCCGCCTTTTTTTCTCTCAGGCGAAACAATCGTGTAAAATTACGCCAAATACCCATTAATCAATAATTTAGACATGTAAAGTTACAAAAAAAATGCCCCTTTCGCAAATCGGAAGAGGGGCATTATGGCGCATTATGGCGCATCGTGGCGCATCGTGGCGCAAATTAAGCACAATTAACATTTAGCGTTCAAACGAATATAGCAGGCCGAGTGTCATCAACATAGTAATGGTGCCATCGATCTTGCGATACTGCGAAATCTTTAAGGGCTTCTTATTGTCCAAATTGTCGGTATCAATAACGCAGTTCTCGAGGCAGAAGGCGTTTATGGGATTGTTGTTCAGCACTATTTTCGGAGGCTCGTCCCAAGCTAGCATTTCAAAGCTCTCGACGGGCAGATTGAAACTGCCGTACGTCTGACTGTAAGGTGTGAGTACATTACGGCCTCCTACAGACTTGAGAATACTTGTCAGGTCCTGCGCCTTGTATGCGTCGTAACCGATACGCACAATGTTCACCGCTTTTGAACGACGCAGTATATCCTCAGTAATCTGCGCCACGTCTATCTTCTGCCCCTTGCAAAGATTCAGGTACCCGCTTGCGTGCCATAGACGGTACAATTGCTCGTTTGGATGCCCTTTCAAAGCGCCTTCGGGAAAATAGTAGTCAGTATGTGCGTAGAATCTTCGTGTCTCAGACGAATAGGTTGTATAGGTGACAGCGCTGAAGTCATCATGCACTGACAAATCAAAAGCCACAGCGCAATCCGGGTGGCCCGACGCATGGTCAATATCGAAGTCTCCCAGCAGTTCCTTTGCCTTCTCATGTGTAAACCATGTCTTCTCTTCATTAACGGAGAATACATTCAATAGTTTTGTCCGGAATGCCAGCATATTCTCCGCCGACAATTGGGCGGCATGCCATTCGTTCTCGTAGTAATCAGGTTGCACGGTTATGCCCAGATGTGGCTGCACTTTAGCCCACGTCTTCGGGTCACTTTCGGCATCGTCTACATCCGGCATAAACACGGAGGCAAACATTATGTCATTTTCAGTCTCGTCTCTCAGTACTTTCAATACACCGTCCAACTCGTGAGCGAAGGGGCCGTCGACGACTTCACTGGCCGTTGTGATGACCACCGTCAGGGGAGCACGCCTCGGGCCCATGGATGTGGTCAACACGTTCTTCAAGTCCGCTCCGTTCTTTCCCGCAGTGTTCCTCGCCTGTGCATACTCATCCATTATCACCAGGGAGGCAAACAAACCGTCTTTCGTCTTGGCATTTGCCGTCAGGCACTGGATGAGGCTATCCCTTCCTCGGTCTTTAAACGTAATCTTCTCCCTATTAACACGAAAATGCTTCCCCCGAGGATCTATGTCGTTCATAATGTTGCGTATCTCGTCGAAGCATATCTTTGCCTGGTCATAGCTATTCGCACCGACATAAGCCTGGGCGTTATTATCCCCGTAAAGCATATCGTACACCGCGAGAGCTGCGCTTGATGTAGTCTTGCTGAATTTTCGGGGCACGAACAGATATGCTACTCGTATGAGTCTACGACCGTCATCTCTGGCAAAACCGAAGATATTGGCAAACTGAAAAGCCTGTATAGGGGTGAGCTTATAACGAGTGCGCCCCTTGATGCCACTGAAGCGCAGCGCTTCGTAGAACCGGAAGAAGTTACGCACTCTCGAGGGTTTCCACTGGTATTTGTCCAGCATGCGCAAAAAGCGCCGTATGCCTAGTATTTCATATAGATTATGCATTTCCGGATGGTCAATCACGTTGAGCACGTATTGCCCTATGCGCCTGTCAGTGTCTACAAGTGCTTCCCGGTACAGAGACAGAAGCGCGTCCCTACGTGCCTGCAACTCCTCTACCACCGTTGTCTTCAGATCTCGCAACCGTCCTTTCTCTTCTTCTGTCATTCGTCATCCTCCATCTTTATCGATGCGAAAAAGTCAGTGGCACTGTCGTTGTCGCTCTTTCTCTCTTTGCTTTCGGTGTTCATGCCGAGGGCCCTCAGTGCTTTCTGCCCCTTCTCCAGCACATCGAGGTACAATTTCTCTTTCGGGTTCAAGGTCACTCTCTCATTCCCCTCCCGGCTATATTCGACATTCACTACCTTGTGGCCATCGGCCAATATCTCATCGCCCAGAATCTCGGCACGAACAAGTAGCTGGGCAGTTATCTCAACTTGGTAGGTCAACTCTGCTGTATATTTGCCCTGCTTCTTCAACAGCTTTACGATGTATGCTTTCTTACTTCGCACTTTAGCCCCTATCGCTTTGCTGTCTAGTGCGGGCTTTGGTTCCGGCAGAGCCTTCGCCTGCGGTACCTCTGCTGGTGGCAGCGCTTTTTCGGTATAGCCTCGCCTCTTGCCCTTAGTCTTTAGGTAGAATATGATTGCAGTAGTGTCCCCGGCCTCAATTTTCTGTATTAGCTGACTCTCCACAATGTCTATCTGATTTTCCTGTATCTCCTCTGCCCTTTGTTTGAAGTCGGGATCTTCTCTCATCCACTTGTTGAACTTGGCGCGACTGGTGTCCGTCTTAGTGCAGGCAGTACGGAC
>CAVEUW010000045.1:0-14811 GCA_963619015.1 Senegalimassilia sp.
ATTGTCAAAAATCATAAAGAAAACCTCTTACCTAAAAACGGAAAAGGAGCCAGGACGCCTGGTTCCTTTTTTCGTGGGAAAAATAAACAACTGGAGACAGAAGGGCGCCCATGCGGAAGTTTTGCTCTTCTTTTGTCCTGCCCGTAGGTGCGCGTCCTCCCGCTACCTACGGGCCATTTGACCATAGAAGGAAGGTGTTGCAGGATGGCCGCACTTACAACTAAACAACAGCTTTTTTGTGATGAGTACCTGATAGACCTGAATGCGACGCAGGCCGCGATAAGAGCGGGGTATTCAAAGAAAACGGCCAGATCAATCGGAAGTGAGAACCTTTTAAAACCCGACATAAAGGCCTATATTGATGCAAGGATGGCTGAGAAGGAAGCCGCGTTGATAGCCAACCAAGATGAAGTGTTGAAATATTTGACCGCCGTTATCAGAGACAAGACCGACTCTGAGTCAGTTATCGTCGAGGGGGTTGGGGATGGATGCAGTGAGGCTAGAATCGTCCGGGTAAAGCCCTCGGAAAAGGATAAGCTAAAGGCCGCCGAGCTCCTAGGCAAGCGCTATGGCCTGTATACGGACAAAATCGAGACGGATGTCGACATGGAGCTGAACATCAGCATCGATTACGGGGATTACGGGGATGACGTTGAATGAATGTAAATGTTCAAATGAACCCTGGCTTCAGAGAAGTTGACCAAAGCCGGAAGCGGTACATCGTTATGAAGGGTTCCGCCGGCTCAGGTAAATCCGTCGACACCGCACAGAATTATATACTACGCCTGATGCGCGACAGAGGGCGGAACTTGGTGTGCATTAGAAAGTCAGACATTACCAACAGGGACTCAACCTTCGCAGAGCTGACGGGCGCTATTTACAGGATGTTTGGCGATAAAGCCGATAAGTACTGGCAGATTACGATGTCACCACTGAAGCTCACCTGCAGGGCGAACGGGAATCAGATTATTTTCCGAGGGATGAATGATGATAAGCAGCGGGAGAAGCTGAAGTCGATCACGTTCCAAAAGGGCAAGCTGACGGATGTGTGGCTTGAGGAAGCAACCGAGCTGACGCAGGCCGACTTGGAGATTATCGATGATCGTTTGCGAGGTGAGCTCCCCGAAGGGCAGTTTTACCAGATCAGGATGACATTTAACCCAGTGAATAAAAACCACTGGATCAAAAAGACCTTTTTCGACGTCCCGGATACCAATGTGCTGCTCCATCACAGCACCTACCTGAACAATAGATTCATAGACGATGCGTACAAGGCCCGCATGGAGAGGAGAAAGCTTGTCGACCCAGAGGGGTATCGCATATACGGACTCGGCGAATGGGGCGAGATGGGCGGCTTGATTCTACACAACTGGGAAGTGAAGGATATATCGCAGGCCGTTTCTGATTATGACGACTTTGCGATAGGCCAGGACTTCGGATTCAACCACGCAGACGCCATTCTCTCTTGCGGAATCAGAGACGATGATATATACGTCACAAAAGAAATCTATGAGTTCGGGAGGGATACGTCTGAGCTGATAGAGCTGGCGAAATGCTATGACGTACCGAGAAATAAGCAGATGTGGTGTGACTCCGCGGAGCCTGACAGAATTAAGATGTGGCAGAAAGCGGGCTACACAAGAGCCAAGGGCGTTGACAAGGGGGGCTCACAGGGGTCCGTGAAGGCGCAGATTGATTGGCTAAAGCAAAGAAAGATATATGTCCACCCCTCCTGCGTGAACACGATTAAGGAACTGCAGCAGTGGAAGTGGAAGAAAGATGAAAGAACAGGCGAGTATCTGGACGAGCCGGTCCCGTTCCAGGATGATGCGATGGCTGCATTGAGGTACGTCATCGAGGGCTGGCGAAAGCGGCGGACTTGGCTGTCGTAGCTAAGAAAGGAAGAAAAAATGCCAACAAGAGCAGAAGCAGTTGCAACTTTATACGAACTTATTGATAGTGGGGTTTTATCGGAAGACCTTACGTCCGCACTTGAGCTCATTGCAAGATGCATCGAAGAAGAAGACGCAGAAACGCATCTCGGCGTCTTTTTATGGGGTGCGAAGGATGACGACTGGGTGGAGCTGTTCGTCGCTCATCGAGAGGACCTTTGGACGGACGAGTTAGAAGCGAAGGTACAAGCAATCTATGACAAGTATAAGATCTAGCGCTAGACGAAGTAGTAAGGTGGTGATTGGATGCTGACGGAAAATGAGATTCTGCAGTTTATAGAGGAAGATAAGACGAGCGAGAAGAAAAGATTCGCTGCTGTTGGTCAGAGATACTATGAGGGTGACCACGACATACGGAATTATAGGCTATATTATTTTGACGCAGATGGTCAACTGGTGGAGGACAAAACTAGGTCTAACATTAGAATTCCGCACCCGTTCTTCACGGAGCTGACGGACCAGGCGGTGCAGTATATGCTCTCTGGGGGCAGCGCGCTCGTGAAGTCGGATGACCCAAAGCTGCAGGCAGAGCTGGACGCGTATTTCAATGAGAACGAAGACTTCATGTCGGAACTGTACGACACCATCACCGGCTGCTTCGCGAAGGGCTTTGACTATCTCTACGCATACAAAAATGCAGATGGCCGGACGACGTTTATGAACGCGGACAGCCTTGGCGTGGTAGAAGTCAGGGCGAAGTACACCGATGACCAGACCGAGTATGTGATTTACTGGTACATAGATAGAATCGAAAAGGGCAGAAAGAAAATCAAGAGAATACAGGTGTGGGACGCACAGCAGACCTACTACTACGTACAAGAGGAAGAGGGAAAACTGCTCCTGGATGACTCGAGACCCATCAACCCGAGGCCGCATACGCTGTATAAGAAAGATGGGGACAGCGCTACCTACTATGAAGGCTTCGGCTTTATTCCGTTCTTTAGACTGGACAACAATCAAAAGCAGTTCAGCTCACTGAAGCCAATCAAGGATTTGATTGATGATTATGATCTTATGGCCTGCGGGCTCTCTAACAATCTTCAGGACGCGTCAGAGTATCTGGTTGTGGTCCACAATTTCCAGGGTGATAATCTTGATGAGCTGATTCAAAACATCAGAACCAAGAAGCACATAGGCGTTGACGAAGAGGGCGGCGTGGAGTACAAGACGGTAGACATTCCGTATCAGGCCAGATTGACAAAGCTGGAGCTTGATGAGAAGAACATATACAGATTTGGTGGCGGGCTTAACCTCTCAAGCTTGAAAGACACCTCTGCTACCACTAACATCGCAATCAAATCAGCATACGCCCTTCTTGACATGCGATGCAATAAGCTCGAAATCAGATTGAGGCAGCTACTGCGAAGGCTTCTGAGGGTGGTCTTGAAGGAAATCAATGATACGAAGGGCACCGACTATCAACAAAAGGATGTCTATTTTGACTTCAAGCGAGAAATTGTAAGCAATGCTCAAGAGAACGCACAAATCGAGCTGACGGAGGCGCAGCGCAGGCAGGCTGAAATCACAACCCTGCTGAATCTCGCCTCACGATTTGACAATGAACTGTTGATGCAGTTGGTCGCAGAACAGCTTGACCTGGATTGGGAGAACATTAAGGGCAGGGTTCTCGATCCGAATGAAGCGGAGAATGCTGTGAGGGATGCGCAGAGCGTCTTGAACGGGGTGATGGTGAGTGAATAGCAGACAGAAGGAGATTCAGCAGATATTTCTAGACGATGAAAAGCGGGTTTTGGAAGACCTGAAGTCAAACTATCAGGACGCATTGTCCGAAATCAACAGCCGGATTGAGCTGTTGCTGGCGAGACAGGACGCGGACCTGCAGCACGTGGTGTACCAGATTGAGTACCAAAAGTCCCTGAAGAGTCAAATCGAGGGGATCCTGAGCCAGCTTCATTCGGATTCGTTTGAGACGATATCCGACTATCTCACGAAGTCCTATGAGAATGGATTTCTTGGGGCTATGTACGACCTGCAGGGGCAGGGCGTTCCGCTGGTCTTCCCCATTGACCAGAAGCAGGTGGCAGCGGCCATTCAGCATGAAACAAAACTCTCTGAAGGCTTATACGCTGCGCTCGGCAAAGACACGAAGAAGCTGTCGAAGCAAATCGCCCACGAGATCAGCAGAGGCATCTCTACCAATGCGACTTATGAGGAGATAGCGAGGAATGTCGAAAATCTTTCGGGCATCCCCCGGAATAATGCGGCGAGGATTGCTCGGACTGAATCGCACCGAATCCAGTGCCAGGCAACCGCAGATGCGCAGCTTAAGGCCAGGTCCAAGGGCGCGGATGTGGTGAAGCAGTGGGACTCAACGCTGGACGGAGCAACGAGACCCGTCCACAGGGAGCTAGACGGGCAAGTCAGAGAGCTTGAGGAGCCCTTCGAGGCCGGCGGCTATAAAGTGATGCAGCCCGGTGGGTTCGGCGATCCTTCCCAGGACTGCAACTGCAGATGCGCGTTGCTTCAAAGGGCAAGATGGGCGCTGGGGAACGATTTCACAAAGTGGGATAAAGAGTCAAACGGGCTCGCTGAAATCAAGGCCAAAGATTACGCCGACTTTAAAATGAAATACGCCAAGGAAGCCGAACGAGCCAAAGAAGACGCGAAATCGACGAATCTCAAATTGTAAAAAGGGCACCCTCTGGGGCGCTTTTTTGATAATGTCCGATTGCATGACGACGCTTAAAAGCACTGCAATATGACCTGATGCAAGTCATTTAAAAGGCATCTGTCGCAGCGGCGAAACCGCATTTAAAAACACAGGCATGAAAGGAAATGGACATGGAATTTTTGAAGGACATCCTAGGCGAAGAACTCTACAGCCAGTTTACTGAGAAGGTAAACGCCTACAATGGCAATGAAGCGAACAAGGATAAGCAGGTTAAAATCGGCAATCTTGGAACCGGCGATTACATCGGGAGGGGCAAGTTTGAGGCTCTTCAGGAGCTGATGAATGGTAAAGAAACCGAGTTGAAGTCCGCAAATGACCTCATCGCGCAGCTTAAAAAAGACACTAAGGGCAACGAAGACCTCCAGAAAAAGATTGGTGATTATGATGCTCAGGTCGCACAGCTCCAAGCGCAGCTGCAGGAGACAAAGCTCAAGGCCGCGGTTAAGGTGGCCCTGCTCTCTGAGAAGGCGGTTGACGTCGATTATCTAACGTTCAAATTGAATGAGAAGCTGAAGGAAAAGAGTGAAACCTTGGAGCTCGATGAGAATGACAACATCAAGGGCTGGGATGACAAGTTGACGGGCCTGAAGACGCAGTTTCCGACAATGTTTGGGTCTGACTCGGCGGGCGGCAGAAAAATTGAGGAGAACAAGCTCGACAAGAACGATGATCATAGTAGCGTGACGCGAGCCGACATCTTAAAGATGCCCTACGCTGAGAGGGCGAAGCTTGCCTCTGAACAGCCGGAGGTGTACAGCACAGCCATGAATGGCAAATAATCAAAAAAGGAAGGTAAAAGACTATGGCAGTTACACATTTAGCAGACATTATCAATCCCCAGGTCATGGGCGACATGATCAGCGCGAAGATTGACGCGCAGTTAAAGCTCACCCCTTACGCAAAGGTCGACACTACTCTGGTAGGTGTTCCCGGTGATACCAAGACCGTTCCCGCATGGAACTTCATTGGATCCGCAGAGGACGTTGCAGAGGGCGGCGAGATTGGCACCACCAAGCTTACTGCTTCCAGCGCCACCTTCACCGTGAAGAAGGCGATGAAGTCCGTTGGAATCTCCCAGGAGGCAATCAATTCCGGCCTCGGTAACCCCATCGGACAGGCCGAAACCCAGCTTGCAAAGGCCGTGGCTGTAAAGGTGGACAATGATGTTCTTGATGCGGTCTACACCGGCACCAACATCTATGCAGCAAGCACTCTCGCAGCAATCAGCTATGCGGGCCTTGTTGACGCCATTGCACAGTTTGAGGATGAGGAAGATGGCATCGAGAAGGTGCTCTTCATCAATCCTAAGCAGGAGGCCACCATCCTGAAGGATACTGATTTCACCTCTGCCGATAAGTTCACCGCGGGCGTTGCAGTCAACGGTGCAATCGGAAAGGTTGCGGGAGCCTGGGTTAAGAAATCTAAGAAGGTTAAGTTCATCACTTATGAGAAGGCAGCTGATGGCTCTGTAGCCGTTACCGCTGACAATCTGGCCGACATTCAGGCAGAATGCGCAGCAGTTCTGGCCGTTGGTGATAAGGTGGCCAAGCTTGCCGCTGCGAGCCAGTACTGGCTGAATCCCATCATCAAAATGGAGCCCGATTCTTCTGAGACCGAGTACACTGAGGACGAGCTTCCCGCAGTTACTATCTTCCTGAAGAAGGACATTTCTGTAGATGCAGAGTGGTTCCCCAAGAAGCAGCAGCATGATATCACCGCAGCTAAATACTACGGCGTAGCAAAGACCAATGACGCAAAGATCGTTCTCGCAAAGTTCAAGAAATAGAAAGAGGGGGCGCCCTTATGATCATTTCAGTTGAAAATTTAAGGCAGTATATTTCAACTGAGGAGCAGGATTCGGTGCTTGAGGCCAAGCTTCAAGCACTTGAAACCCTGATTCGGAAATATACTAACAATAATTTCCAGAAGCGGGGCGTTCGGGTGGAGTGCCCAGTTTCATCACAGAAGCTGCTCTCTGATTATGCCCTGCTTGGCATCGGCGACACTGTGCAGATTTCCCAGTCAATCTATAATGATGGCGTCTACACCGTCATCACAAAGAAAGACAGCTTTATTACGTTGAACGCTGATTTGACTGATGAATCGAAGGTGGTCGCCACAAAGGTCGAGTACCCTGCGGATATAGTCATGGGGGCAGTGAATATGCTGAAATGGGACCTTGAAAATAGGTCTAAAGTTGGGGTCCAGTCCGAGTCTATCAGCAGACACTCCGTGACGTATTTCAACATGGACGGCGATAACAGCCTGATCGGCTACCCTAAAAGCCTTGTAGGGTTTTTGAAACCCTACATGAAGGCCCGGTTTTAGGGGGTGTGAGTATGATTGGCGGAAATACAACTGCCACCATCCAGGTGCGCGCTGACGGAATCTACAACCAGATAGGCGAAAAGGTGAGCACATGGGTCGATGTGCAGACGATAACTGGGTGGCTTGACCTTTCAAGCGGTGATTCTCAGTACTCGACCTACAGCGCCAAGATTCAAGATTCCACGCATGTTTTTGTCGCAGATTACGCGGCGCTTGACCCATCCATTAAGGCCGAAAACAGTCGGATGATTGTGAGCGGCCTTCGGTACGATGTCATGCTAATCGATGACCCGATGGGGCTCCATAAGCATCTGGAAATTTTTCTGAAGTTTACAGGGGGTCAATAATATGTCTGTCGAGTTCGTCAACAACAGTATCCGGGCGAAAGGGGCCTTACGGGATGCCTGCGTGGCCTATCTGTACGAAGCCGCTGGAGAGACACAAGCGCAGACGATGCGAAATATGCCGCCTGGGCAGTGGTTCTCCCAGCAAAAAACCAAGTGGGAGTATGCCGTTGATGAGGACAAGCTTGAGGCCACAGTGGGGAACCCCATGCAGCAGTCCCTTTGGACGGAGTTCGGGACCGGTGAATATGCGCTTCACGGTGATGGGCGAAAAGGCTACTGGGTATATGTGAAGGGTTCAGATAGCTCCGGTGAGTCAACTGGGGGCAAGTCCTACACGTTGCACGAGGCCAAGCGGATTGTTGCCATGATGAGAGCTGAGGGCCTCGACGCGCACTACACAAAAGGACAGACGCCAAAAAGGCCATTTCAGCAGGCCTTTGACTCCTTGAAGGCGGTTTTGATTCGAAGAGCGGGTGAAATCTTAAAAGAGGAGGTTGGGCAGTGAGCATTGAAGCACTTGAAATCATAAAAGCGGGCCTCGTCTCCCTAGGGGTTAATTATGAGCTCGCCGCCTGGACGCAGGCCCCAGTGTACCCCTATTTTGTGGGCGAGTATCAGGAGACGGAGCCGGTGACAGAAGACGGGCTGCGCGAAAGCACATTCATCCTGACGGGGTTCACGAGAGATAGCTGGCTTGAGCTGGAAGAGGCCAAGGAAGCTATCGAAAACTACTTCGACGCGATAAGCGGGAGAACGACCATCACGGAATCAGGCTCCGCGGTGGTCGTCTCCTACGCGAATGGATTGATTGTTCCCACGGGGGACGCAGAACTAAAAAAGATACAAATAAATCTATCGATTAAAGAATGGAAGGTGTAAGAATGAGTGCATACGGAAAGACAGGTGTGACAGCAGACACACCAAAAAATATTTTGTTTGGCGCAGGAACCATCCACAAAAATCTGAAATACACCGCTGGCGGAAGCGGCACAGCGGGTTCCTGGAACTTTGCTGACTCGATTATCGGCGCGACTTCAGGCGGGTCCAAGGTCTCTATCGTTCCCGAAGTGACGAAGGTTGAGGTTGATGGCGCGCTTGTTGCCGCAAAGGGCCTCTCTGTAAAGACCGGCGAAACAGCGACCATGGAGATCAATTTCATCGAATTGTCTAAGGACATTATCAAGACTGCCACAATCGGCGAAGATGGAACCTCAGAGGACAATACTTTTGACCTGATTGAGTCCAAGGCGGCCATCTCTGAAGGCGATTACTACGATAATATCGCCTTTGTGGGGAAGACCTTGAACGGCAGGGACGTGATTGTAATCCTGGACAATGCCCTCTGCACGTCAGGCTTTGAACAGGAGGGCAAGAACAAAGAGGGCGCTGTTGGCGCGTATACTTTTGAGTGCCACGCAGAACTTACAAGTGACCTTGACACACTGCCTTGGCATATCTACTACCCCAAGGCGACCGCATAGGTAGCGCCCTATGACGGCCAAGGTCATCAGCGAATTTGTTGACAAGTACACGGGGGTGCTGCACGAAAAAGGCAGCACCTTTACCTGTGACAAAGCCAGATTTGCTGAAATACAAAAAGTGGGCGCCTTCGTCGAAGAGGTCAAGCCCACAAAGTCGAGTAAGAGAAAGGAACAGTAATCAATGAGTGAAACAGCCAAAAAGAAATATGAACTGCGGACGCTGCAGTCAAAAGACGTGTTCCCCATGTTTAAGATCATCGGCAAAATCGGCGTGAAAGAGTTCAAGTCCTGTCTAGAGACGGAAGCAGTCAAGGACGCGATCAACAAGCTGTCAAACAAACAGGAAACTGCGAACGTTGAAGCAGTCGGGCTAGCTGTCGCGCTTGACATCGCGGGCGTTGTAATCAGCCACATTGCAGACGCTGAGGCCGACATCTATCAGTTTCTATCCGGTCTTTCCGGCATGAGCAGGGAAGAGCTGGAGACCTTGGACATGGTAACTTTTTTTGAGATGATTGTAGACGTTTTCAAGAAGGAAGAGTTCAAGGATTTTATTGGGGTTGTTTCAAAATTGTTCAACTGAATGACGTGAAGTTTATGGATTTGCTGTTCACCAGATATGCAAATCCTTTTTTGTTACTTGACGAGATGATTGCTTCTTCCAGGATGCCTGAATTTGTCGATGCTGTCATAAAAGCCCACCATGAGGAGCGGGACGACGATGCCTTGTGGCAGTTTTATCTGCACAAGGTGTTTGATAAGACGTACGCCGACTTTTTGCGCGAGAGCCGAAAGACGCGGACAGCTCCTAAAGAAGAATCAATCGATTTTGAAGCAACCATCAAAGAATCAATGAGCATGCTGCAGAATTTTGAGCCCTCGTAAGAGTGTAGAGCTGCACCGCTTATTGCTCAAAGGGAAAGGGGGAGAATGACCTCCAGTGGAATTATTCAAACTATTTGGAACGATTGCTATCAATAATTCAGACGCCAACAACGCCATTGACGAAACAACGGCCAATGCCGAAAGCTCGGGGAGCAGGCTAAACAACGCCTTCTCTAGGGTAGGCTCAGCGGCCCTAGGGCTGGGCAAAACTGTTGCAACAGCTGCAGCGGCGGCAACCGCAGCGGCGGCGGCGGGGCTTGTTGCCTTAACGAAGTCTTCCGTTGAGAATTATGCAGAGTACGAACAGCTCGCTGGCGGTGTTGAAACGCTGTTCAAGGATAGCAGTGAGAAGGTTATAGGATACGCCAATAAGGCCTTCCAAACAGCGGGTCTGTCCGCAAACGAATATATGGACACCGTAACAAGCTTTTCTGCGTCCCTCCTACAGGGGCTTGGCGGCGATACGGAGCAAGCCGCTGAGATCGCGAACCTGGCCATCACGGACATGGCCGACAATGCGAACAAGATGGGCACATCGATGGAGGCTATCCAAAATGCCTACCAGGGGTTTGCAAAACAAAACTACACCATGCTTGACAACCTTAGCTTTGCAGGGGGCATCGTGGCATAAGACATAATCCACGAATGCGAACCGTCTCTGATTGACTTGGAAGGCCCACGGAGGGCCGACAGGGGGCAAGCAGCGCAGGAAGCGCGTGCAGCCTGAACGACTGAGCGAGATGGCGCCTCTTCGGAGGTGAAGCGACAGTCTGGCCTCGCCTATAATCCGAACGTTAAAGGCGAGATAACATCCGCAAGTTGGGCTATGGTGGCACACAGTCCGAAATGATCCGACTGATTAACGATTCGGGCATCTTAGAAAGTGAAATCGACAGCCTTGACGACGTTTCGTTTGATCAAATGATTCAGGCGATTCATGTGATTCAGGATGAAATGGACATAACCGGAACCACGGCAAAAGAGGCGTCAACAACAATTCAAGGCTCCATCTCTTCCATGAAGGCTGCCTGGACCAATTTTTTGACGGGGCTTGCAGACGGAAATCAAGATATTGATGCCCTGACAGGTGACTTGGTTGATTCAGTGGCCACAGTGGCGGATAATATTCTGCCAAGAATTACAGCCACGCTGCCAAGACTGGTCAGCGGTGTGTCTTCGTTGATTCAAAAGCTGATTCCAAAGATTCCCGCGCTGATTAAGCAGCAGCTCCCTGTGCTAATCGAGGGCGCAGCGGCTATTGTGGTAGAATTAGCGCGGAGTCTCCCAGCTATCCTTGCTGCATTATGGGAGGTTTTAACAGAGTCTATATCGTCCCTGATTGGATCGCTGCGGGCTTCAGTGCCCGGAGAGTTTCAGAGCATATTCAACGACGCATTCGAGGGCATACGGTACGTGTACGATACCATCCTGAAGCCCTGCTTCGACATGATTGTCGCGTATGTAGATAACGTACTTGCGCCCGCATTCTCCTGGCTGGCGGAGTTTATTACAGAGAATTGGGGAACAATCAAGGACGCGTTCAAAGGCGCTATTGACATTATCGGGGGTATTATTGACTTCTTTACGGCCTTATTTAAAGGCGATTGGGAGGGAATGTTCCAGGCGGTTAAGGGCATACTGTCCGGAGCGCTCGAATACATCACAGGCGTTTTTTCATTGTGGCAGGCACTTTTTGAAAACATAGGGTCGATTCTTTTGGATCTTATTACGTCCGCTTTTGAGGCGATCAAGACCGCCATCATGGAAAAAATAACAGACGCGCTGAATTTTCTGATCGAAAAATTCAACTCCCTGCCGGAGCCTATTCAGAACGTAGTATCCGTAGTGTTGGGTATAATCTATGTCACTGTAAGCACGATAAGACAAAAGCTGATGGAAATGCGGGACTCCGTGTCCGGTGTATTTGAGCAAATCAAAAATACCGTGTCTGAAAAGCTGAACGCCGCAAAAACGGCTGCATCCGCGGCGCTAACGTCAATGCACACTATCTTTACCAGCGGGGTCACGGCTATCAAAACAACGGTGTCTGACGTATTTGAGCAGATAACTGGCGCAATGAGGGAAAAGATGGAGACCGCGAAAAATGTGGTTAGCGACGCCATTGAAAAGATCAAGTCATTTTTTAATTTTGAGTGGTCTCTTCCGAGCCTTAAACTGCCGCATTTTAGCATCAGCGGGTCCTTCAGTCTGAACCCCCCTTCGGTGCCTTCTTTTGGCGTTGATTGGTACAAGAGAGCCATGGACGACCCTGTGCTTATGACGCAGCCCACGGCCTTCGGCATCAATGCGAATGGCCAGATCATGGCCGGCGGCGAGGCGGGCAGTGAAGTCGTCAGCGGCACAGACACGCTGATGAGCATGATCTCGTCTGCGGTATCCGCTCAGAATGGCGCCATGGTCGACGTGCTGTATAAGATACTCGAGGCGATTCTGTCCCTAGATGAGGGCATGGGCGGAAACCTGCGCGAGGCGTTGGCGGGGGTAGCGTTCAGCATCAACAACAGGGAATTCGCAAGACTGGTGAAGGCGGTGTGATATGCTTGAAAAAATAACGTATAAAAACCACGTCAATGAAGTCATCAGCATTGGCGCGGGGGATATTTTTGTAAATGAGAACGACCTCCACGACTTCGCTTGGTCCGTGACCTCAAAGAACGACCGCATATCTGCATTCAAAAAGGGGATCGTCAAAAAGACGATTCCTCTGCAGATTGCGTGCCGCTCGGAGTCAGGGGGGCTCGCAATCAGAAACAAGCTCTTTGAAGTGATGGAGAAGGACGTCCTTGCGAAGCAGCATGGGAAGATTATTATCGGCGATTACTATCTGAAGTGTTATGTGACGGGGAGCACGAAGTCAGAGTACCTCAAGAGCAGGGGGCTGATGACCCTGAAGCTGACTGTTCAAACAGATTTTCCCTCCTGGGTGAAGGAAACAACCACGACCTTTGGATACGGTGCTGGAAAACCAGGGCCGAGCCTGGATTATAACAACGACTTCCCCTACGATTACACGTCGAATCTACTTGGCCGGAGCCTGGAGAACACGGGCTTCGCTGACTCCAATTTCATCATTCGCATTTTCGGGCCCTGTGAAAACCCCAAGGTAACAATCAATGGCCACGATTATGAGGTTTTAAAGGCTTTTGGAGCAAATGAGTACCTGACTATAAATTCCATTGACAAGACCATCGTCCTGACGGAGAACGATGGGGCAGAAGTCAACTGCTTCAACCTTCGCAATCGCGAATCGTACATCTTTGAAAAAATTGCGCCAGGGGCAAATCTTGTCGCCGCAAGCGGCAATTTCAAGTTCGACATAACGCTTCTTGAGGAACGGGGGGAGCCAAAATGGACCTGATTTATATGAACCCCGCGAAAGAAGATATTGGCATCATCCAAGATTACACTCTCGATCTGGCCTTTGGGTCAGATGAGAACGATTTTGAGTGCACAATAGACGCCGCCAGGCATTGCTGTGAGGCGGGTTTTTTCCTGTACTTCGAGGACTCCGAGTACGGGGGGATTATTGACTCCATCACCGTTGACACTGACGCCAATGAAGTAAAATATTCCGGCCGTACATGGCATGGGGTCCTTGACTCCAAGGTTCTAGAGCCTGATGCAGGGCAAGATTATCTGGTATGCGCGGGTGATGCTAACGCGGTGATCAAAGACTTGCTTTCTAGGATGGGGCTGACGGCACTGTTTGAGGCATCTGGAGAGGCGTCAGGAATCGTGGTATCAAGGTATCAAATGGACAGATATGTTTCAGGATACACCGGAATCCGGAAGATGCTGAAAGCGTCCGGCGCCAAGCTGCGGGTGGCCTTCCATCGAGGGAGGGTGAACCTATCAGCGGGGCCTCTGGTGAACTATGCGAAAGACGAACAATTTGACACTGATCAAATTGATTTTGAAATCACAAAGGTCTCGAACCCCGTCAATCACATGATTTGTTTGGGGGCGGGGGACTTGTCAGCGAGAACAGTGATTCATCTGTACGCGGATAGTGACGGAAATATAAGCCGCACGCAGACGATTACCGGCGTTGATGAGGTCACCGCGGTCTATGATTATCCGAATGCAGAATCCGATGAAGAACTGGAGAAGGGCGGGGCTGAAAGGCTTCAGGAGGCGTGGAGCCAGGACAAAATCCAATTCAACTTTGACTCAAATGATGAAACGTATGACATTGGGGATGTGATAGGGGCCTTCGAAAGAATAACGGGCGTCTCTGTCAACGCCGAAATCACCAAGAAAATCGTCGCGATAGAAAACGGTCAAACAACTATTTCATACAAGGTGGGTGAATAAAAAATGGCAAATACACATTTGATTACAGGATACGCCGGCGAAGAGCACATCACGTCAGCTGACCAGGGCTCCTTCAACGCCTCTTTTTTTGGTACAGGCCAATACGTCATGGAGGCGGGGAACCAGTTGGAGGCTTCGATCACAAGCAATAGCAACGTCCGAATCCTCGATGGCGACATTTTAATGCAGGGCAGGCATATTCGGATAAAGCCGAATACCTACGAGGACGTAGCCATTGCCACAGGAGCTGCAGGCGTCAATAGAAATGACTTGATTGTGTGCGAGTATTCTAAGGACGCCAACACGGGCGTCGAAAAGGCAGAAATCAAGGTCATAAAGGGCGCAGAAGCGGAGGGCGCGGCTGTCGACCCATCTCACACCGAGGGCAATATCCTCGAAGGCGCTACACTCAATCAGATGCCCCTGTACCGGGTGAAGCTTCTGGGTGTTGTGCTAACCGAAATTGAACAGCTTTTTTCAACCATTCCTTCCTATGACGCGCTCGCCGCTAAGTACGAGGAAGAATTCGTCGAGGCCTGCAAGAGCCATCTGAACTCCTTGAATGTGCTAGACACAGAGGAAGAGATTGACGCCAACACTCGGCCGAACCAGCTTGCGGGTGCACTTGGTGTCAAGGAGATCCATAGCAGTCTGAACGACCTGCTCTCAGCTCTATCCTCCCAGTTCGCCAGCTACTCCAGACGCACTCGAAAAGACATCACGTCCAGCCTTGGCGATCTGTCAAAGGCAGTCGCAGAACAGAACCTCGAGAAGTATGGGTATTCAATCGG
>CAVEUW010000046.1:0-14528 GCA_963619015.1 Senegalimassilia sp.
GGTATGGAGAGCCAGGAATCGCGTTAATTGGGATGAAATTCAAGTGGCACAACAGCCCTTTACAGAAAGCAAGGAGTGCTTTTAAGTCGTCTGGGCCATCATTGACACCTTTAATCATGATGTATTCGAACGTAACGCGGCGGTTTGTTTTAGCGATGTAATCAGCTAAGGCAGTTTTAAGCTCGTCTAATGGGAATTGTTTCGTTTTTGGCATGAGTTGCAGCCGTGTTTTGCTTTGTGCTGCGTGAAGAGATACCGCCAGAGTAAATTGCTCTGGTTCGTCAGAAAAACGCTTAATGCCAGGGATTATTCCACAGGTTGAAATACATATATGCCTGGCGCCAATGCCAAGTCCTTTTTCGTGATTCATAATGCGAAGTGCTGCAAGCACGTTGTCGTAGTTTAGCAGTGGCTCTCCCTGCCCCATTCCGACGACGTTTGTAACGCGGCGGCCAAAGCATTTTTGCACGGTAAGAACTTGGTCGACAATCTCTCCGGGGGTAAGGTTGCGTGTGAGGCCTTCTTTGCCAGTCGCGCAAAAAGAACATGCCATAGGGCACCCTGCCTGTGTTGAAAAACAAACAGTAAGACGATCGTTATTGCGCGATGGGATAGCAACGGTTTCAACTACAACACCATCATTGTATTGGAGGAGATATTTACGTGTTCCGTCTGAAGAGATTGCTTCTTCAAGAATTGTTGGAACATAAAGCGGGTGTAACTCAGTTAGTTGGCTTCGCAACGGCCCGGGCAGATTGGTCATTTCGTCGTAGCTTTGTGCGAATTTACCGTAAAGCCACTCAAAAAGCTGCTTTGCTCGGAATTTCGGTTGATGTAAATCTTCCAGAAGCGAAACAAGCTGGTCATATGAATATGATTTGATAGGTGTATTCATGAGCGTCATTATAACGTGTTTCACGTGAAACATTGCCGCCTGTGGTTAAGAGAACAGTAATACTAAAGCCGTTTGATATACTGAATCAAAAGCTCTTCAAGAGAAAGAAGGACCAATGTCAAGTGTTGATCCGAGCGCATGTCGTGTAGCGCTGCTCGCTGGCGGTAAAAGCAACGAGCGTGAAATCTCGCTTTCGTCCGGTGAAGGCGCCCGTGAAGCTTTGCGGACGGCGGGGTTTGAAGTTGTTGATATAGATCCTGCTAATCCAGATGACTTAAAACGTCTTATCGAAGAACACTTTGACGTAGCGTTCCTTTGCCTTCATGGTAAATATGGTGAAGACGGAACGGTTCAGGGGCTACTTGATATTATCGGAATTCCCTACACTTGTTCCGGTGTTTGGGCGAGTGCAGTTGCAATGGATAAGCCAAAAGCAAAGGTCTTCTACGAGCGTGCAGGCGTGGCAACTCCTCCCTCTATTACTGTGAATAAAGGCCAGGAAGTGAGTCCTGCCGACATTATCGAAAAGCTGGGCAATCGCGTTGTTGTTAAGCCTGGGACAGAAGGAAGCGCAATCGGGGTTTTCATTGTTGAAGGCGAAGCAGATATTGCTGGGGCGCTTGTAAAGGCCTTTGAAATTGACGACGAAGTACTTATCGAGCGCTACATTAAAGGCCGTGAGTTGACAGTTGCTGTTATAGGCAACGAAGATGCTGAGGCGTTGCCAGTTATTGAGATTATCCCGAAAAGCGCGTTCTACGATTTTGAATCGAAGTATGCTGCAGACGGTTCAAAGCACGTCTGCCCTGCTGAACTTTCCGAGGAAATTGCAGTCAAAGTACGCGAAGAAGCTGTGAAAGCACATAAAGCTCTTTCATGTAGTGGAACCTCTCGTTCTGACTTTATTTTGGAAGAAGATGGAACCTTCTGGTGCTTGGAGACTAACACCATTCCAGGCATGACAGCGACGTCGTTGCTTCCAGATGCGGCTCGAGCTGCAGGCATGAGCTTTCCAGAACTTTGCACGAAGCTTATTGATCTAGCTTTGGAGAATCATACTCGCTAGGTTTTGGTTTGATATTTGGTTGGTGAAAACCGCCGCAAAATATTATGTAACACTAGACCTGGATGAAGATATACTCATAAAAAATCGACCAGAATTTTTGTTTCTGGTCGATTTTTTGTTTGCAGCGAAATGAAATAGGTCGTTAAAAAACACCGCATGATTTCAGTTCAAAAATAATTATTGCTACAACACCAAGAAGGAAAGCCCAACTAATGATGTAGCAACCAATATTCCCCTGCCGTCCCTTTTGCACCATGGAGTCCGTGAAACTGCAAGACTTCTTAAGAATTGCTGTCTGTTTATCGGCCTTAGGGAGCGCAACTCGTTGCGTGGGCTTCCATTCCCCATGAGATTCCGTGATGGACTGTAGGGCTTGGCCGCTTAAATCAATTTGGGGACGAATCCCTTCACCAATCATCTTTGCAATGTTTTTAGCAAACGGCATGCAATCGCTCTCAACCGACGGGTCAAAACAGATGAGGGCGAACTCGCCCCAATAGCCGCCACCTTCAGGGGTGTCAGTAAATGCAGCTAGTGCAAATATGGCATTGAGTTTCCATCCGCGGGTGGCTAAAACATTCAATTTATGGGAAATCTGAGGGTCAAAATAGCCAATATCTGCCCCATACGGGTTAACAACCCAGGCGCGAGAGGATCCTTGATAAGGCCTAAAATCGATGGTAAAGAATTCGCCAACGATGCAATCAGAGCCCAGAAGTATGGCGGCATCTTTTTTGCTTTCAGTTTCAAAGCGAGCATACGTGCCAAAGTATTGATCGTTTTGCATGCGAATCCTTTCGTAGTTGGTTATTGAAAGCGTAGCACAAACAGATTTATGGTTAAGACGGCGTCTTGCTCTTTCCAGTGACATACAATAAGAAGGTTAAAAAATAATCTACCAGTAGCTTAATTAGTGAGGACTGCTTGTGAGTGACGAACTGCTTTCGTTTATTAGCGACGGGACATCTCAAGCGATAATTGATCGATACGCGTCACTTTCCGATGCGGCAAAACACTCTGATTTCGGCGAACTTGACCGTAATATTGTGGTTATAGATACAGAAACGACTGGGTTTTCATTTAATCATGATGAGTTGACTCAAATTGCAGCCGCTAGGATGGACAAAGGTAAGATTGTTGACTGGTATGTAACATTTGTAAACCCAGGAAAACCAATCCCTGAAGAGGTGGCTCATCTAACAAACATTCACGATAGCGATGTGTTAGATGCGCCAAGTCCCAATGAAGCACTTGCAGGGCTTGCAGACTTTGTTGGTGATGCAAAAGTAGTTGCACACAACGCTAATTTCGATCGTACATTTACGACAAAACATCCTGGCGGCTATCCCCTGCTGCGAAACACCTGGACAGACTCTCTCGATCTTTCTCGAATAGCTTTACCTCGTTTAAAGTCGCATCGCTTGATTGACCTTGTGAAGGCATTTGGCGCCCCGGTTTCTACACACCGAGCAGATGACGATGTGGCAGCAACTTGCGCTATTTTTCGCATTCTTTTAGCTGCGGTTGATGCAATGCCTAAGCCTCTTGTAGCAAAGATTGCATCTTTAACAACGGAAGATAACTGGCAGACGCAGGTTGTATTCAAATTTTTTGCTGAACAATCTGAAAATGTTTCACGTGAAACATCTGAGCCTACGGTAGTTATGGCTGACGATATATCTGCGGCAAATAAGAGGAACGCAGGGCAGCTGACCTGGGCTGCTAGTGATATCGATTTGTATTCGATTCGTTCGATGCGTCGAAATAGACTCAGAACAGTTGAGAACAGGGTAAAAGTAGATGCAGATGCAATAGCTTCTGATCCTGCAAGGGAATTATGCTTTCCACCTTCAGAGGCTGTTTCTGAGGCCTTTTCTTCGCAGGGGTTAGTTGGGCACTTGTACAACCATTATGAGCCTCGAGAAGAGCAGCGGACGATGGCCTGCGCTGTGCGCGACGCGATGGCTAATAACGAGAATCTGGTAGTTGAGGCCGGCACTGGTGTAGGCAAGTCGATGGCCTACCTTGTTCCGCTTGCGATGACAGCGAAAGAAAACAATATTACGGTTGGCGTTGCTACAAAAACGAATGCACTTTTAGATCAGTTGGTTTATAAGGAAATCCCTGCATTATCGGAAGCTTTAATGCGAGAATACCCTGATATTGAACCGCTAACCTGCGCTCCTTTGAAGGGGTTTTCGCACTACCCTTGCCTTAGAAAAATTGACAATGTTGTAGAAGACGGCGCGAAAATAATGGAAGTGCAGGGGCGTGAGCAGTCTCAGGCCTGCGCAATGGCGTCGCTGTTGTCTTTTATTGAGCAGACGGAATATGACGACATTGATGGCTTAAAGATGGATTTCCGTATGCTGCCCAGAAGGGTTATTACGACAACGAGCCAAGAGTGTTTGCGAAAAAAATGCCCTTATTTCGGGTCGATGTGCTTTGTTCACGGTGCACGCAAGAAGGCTGAAGCGGCCGATATTCTTGTTACGAACCATAGCTTATTGTTCTGTGATGTAGCAGCAGATGGTGGCCTACTTCCGCCTATTCGTTATTGGGCGCTTGACGAGGCTCATGGTGCCGAAGCTGAAGCTCGGCGCGCCTTCTCTGTCGCTCTTGATTCGGAGGAAATCTCACGTTCTGCTCGTAAGGTTTCGGTTGACGATGCGAGAAGAAATGTTTTCCTTAAAGCAGAAAGACGCGTTGTATTTACCGAGAAAAAAGGTAATTCCCGACAACTCACGGGAGGTACACAGAAGCAGCTTGGTGAGCCGAAGCAGGATAAGGCTGAAGCTTTGCCACAAGAAGGCGAGACGCTCTTTTATGCGTTAACAGCTAAAGCGAAATCAGCAGGCGAGCTGTACAGCCAGGTTGCAGAAGATTACTGCAAGAGTGTTAAGGGTTTGCTCTTTTTTGATGCAGGAAGTCGTGGCAAAGGGTATGAAACAGTTGAACTGTGGATAAACGACGACATTCGGTCGTCTGCAACCTTTGCGGATGTTAGGCAGAAGGCACTAGCACTACGCGAGGGTGCAGAAAAGTTAATCGCGTCATGTCAGAACCTCGTTGCGTACCTAGATGACTTAGAAAATGCTGCTGCAGTTCAGCGAGAAATAGCATCGCTCTGTTTAGATTTAAAAGCCCAGGTAAACGCGATAGAACTGATTATTGTTTCTCCTTCTGATATGAATGCGTTTGCAGCAACACTTAGCAAAAAGAAGGATCGTTATAACGACAAGCTTGAAGCCCTGCCAATGAATGTTGGCGAAACGCTTAACGAAACGTTGTACGCGCGAACGCATTCGATAGCTTTTGCCTCAGCTACGCTTTCTGTAAATGGAAAATTCGATACGTTTGTAAACGCTTTAGGGCTTGGGCAGGGGGAATTCTCGCAATATAGAACCTTGCAACTTGATTCAAGCTACGATTTTGATCGCAATATGACCGTATATGTGGCGAGTGATATTCCAGAGCCTACGCAAGGTGGTTACTTAAATGACTTGCAGCATTTTTTGGTCGATGCGCATAAAGCCCAGGGTGGATCAATGCTCACGCTTTTTACCAATAGGCGTGAGATGGAGCGTTGTTTTGACTATGTGCAGCCTGAGCTTAAAAAAGAGGACTTGCGACTTGTTTGCCAGAAATGGGGCGTTTCTGTAAAAGGTCTACGTGATGATTTCCTTAAAGACGAAACTTTGTCGCTGTTCGCACTAAAGAGTTTTTGGGAGGGCTTTGATGCCCCTGGTGCAACGCTTAGGGGTGTTGTCATTCCGAAATTGCCGTTCTCTAAACCCTCAGATCCGCTGTCGTGTGAACGAAGTGCAAGGGATGACCAGGCATGGCGTCATTACGTTCTTCCTGCGGCTGTGTTGGAGGTCAAGCAGGCTGCAGGACGGCTTATCCGTCGCGCAGATGACACTGGTGTTTTAATTCTTGCGGATAGACGTGTTGTGTCTAAGGGATATGGTAAAGTTTTTCTTAATTCTCTCCCGAGCAGCAATATTAAAGTGTTGCCGATGAGGCAAATAGTTGAAGAACTTGCCAAAGGGAATGGCAATAGCAGGTAGGATAATGAGAGATCATAACGATAAGATAGCCCGAGCGGCGCATATTAAGCCGCGTACTGCAGGAACATCAAATGAGATATCGTTTAGTGTTCTACATGCGGCAAGCCAAGGTGTTGACAATACGCCAACGGGACGCGCGACTCGAGGTCGTTCAGGCGAATCTCCTGATCAGCTGGATGCGGATTTCGATGTTTCACGTGAAACATCCGACGATTATATTTTTCGCCAGTCATTGCCGAGCGTGAAGGCTCCTAAGGAGTCTGCAAGTAAGACAGCTTCTTTTGAACCCTCTCTTCCTATTTATTCAGACCCTCGATTATCGAGCAGTCATACAAATATACCCAGTGCATTTAATGGCAATAGCAGCGCAGGTATGCAAATGCCTGACTTAGATGAAATCGCCAGGCGAAAGAAACATAGGAAGCGCAGCAGAATATTAGTTGGCGCCGCATTTGCGGTTGCGTGCGTAGTGGTTGTTTTGGGAATTGCTTGGGTTTGGCATTCGCAGGTAAGCGCTCAACAAAGCTATGAATCAAAACTTGTTGAAGCGCTTCGTCAAATTGATGAATCCGATGAAGTTGTTATGGCGATAGACGACTTGGTAAACGAGCCGTTCTCAGACGACAATCAGACAAAGCGAAAGACTGTTTCTAGCGGAATTTCCGACGCAAAAGAGCGCCTAAAGGCGGCTGAAGATCAAGCTAAAGAGGCATCAAGCGGGCTAAACGATGGCCTGGCAAAACAAGCTGCAAGCGAGGCTATTTCATCAATTGACGCTCGTCTGTCGATGCTAGATTCTGGCCAGATGCTCTTAAAGGCTTCGCAAGATGCCATAGATGGTACAGCTGCTTATAACCAGGCTTGGGACCGCGTGCTTGCCGCAGATGATATTGTTCGCGAGGCGGCAAAGCTTACCTCGTCAAGCGAGACTGAGGAATCAAAAGCGAAATACGAAGAAGCTCTTGCTACGTTTGAGGATGCCCGAACGAAGCTGGCCAACGTGCAGACAAAATATCAGCAAGTAGACTTAACTGATGTGTTGACATACGTAGACAAGCGAATTGAAGCGATGGGGTATGCGATAGCATCTGACGAAGCCCTAATAGCAAAGGAAAAAGAGGAAGCAGTTACGCAAAACGATAACTACAACAATACGGAGACTGAAGCGGCAACTTCGGCTCTGAATTTACCTGCGCATCCAGAGCAGCTGTATAGAAGTGCGTACAGCAATAATACTTCTGAAACGCTGAAAACATACCGTGCTGCAAGGTCGCAAGCAGGTACGAGCGACACTGTTATCCGAGAATATTTGGGTGCAGAGGGCAAATAGCGTATACTTTCATCCATATATGCCTTGCTAAAGCAACTAGAATGAAAGGCAAGATACATGCCGGAGATCAAAGAGCATATCGAGTATCTATCACAGGATATTGGTCCTCGCCCAGCGGGAACCGAAGAGGAGCAAAAGGCTGCTCTTTACATTGCTGATCAGTTTCAAAATGAAGCTGGATTGGAAGCGAAGGTAGAAGACTTCAACGGGGTTGGTGACCCCGAGATGGTTTCACTGATTTATGGGGCCATTGCCGTATTGTTCGGCCTTCTGGCTGTTATCGTTCCGGGTTTGGGCCTTATCTGGCTTATCGGCTCTCTCATTGGTGCTGGCCTTTTAGTGGCAGATATTATGGGGCACCCCATCCTGTCAAATATACTTGGCAAGGGTGTGAGCCAAAACGTCGTGGCAAAGTATGAGCCTGGCGATAGTCAATCAAGTAAAGGCGCTCGCAAGCGTAAGGTGATTATTGTCGCCCGTTATGACAGCGGCAAGGTCCGAAAAGAGCTTTCGCCTCACTTTGTTGCATTACTGCCCCTGATTATCAAAGGGTCCACTATTGCTGTAATCGCAATGCCTGTGCTGTTGCTTATTAAGTGCGTTTTGCTGGGGTCTACAGGCGCTATTGCCGGCTTCTTCACGATTCTTATTGTGATTGCCTTGATTCTGGCTGCTGTTCCGATTGCTCTTGCTGTTTTGCATCGCGCTGCCGACTATAACGAAGGCGCTAACAACAACGCCTCGGGCGTTGCTGCGATGCTTGAAGTTGCTCGCCGTGTAGGTACAGGGCGCGTCAGCGAAGCCGAACTCGCTCAGCGTGATGATGCAGTGATGCATGGCGAAGCTGCTGCCTATGAAAATGGCTTGGTGCCTGAGGGTTCTGAGTTTGTGTATTCCGGTGATTCTACGGGCTCTGGCGAAGGCCTGGCAGCTGCGAAGGCGGCTATTGCAGCCCTTTCGGGTAAGCCGGTAAGCGGCGTTTCCGAAGAAGACATTGCAAACAATCTTGACATGATTGAAGAGCAGGAAAAGCATGCGGCCTCCGGAGTTGAATCAGCGCAGTATGCAGCTGAGACTGAAGGTATGAGCGCACAGCAGGCTGCACCTGTAGATGAATTTACATCCGCAGTTCCCGAGGCTGCTATGGCAGATGATATGTCGGCGGCACAAACTGTTACGGCAGCAGCAGCAGAACAGTCTGCTGACGTTGAGCCTATTGCGCCTATCACCGAGCAGTCGCAAGCTTCCTCTGGTGTCCCTGATTGGTTCCGCAAAGCCCAGGAAAAGGCGAAAAAGTCAAAGCAAACTGCCGAAAAGCCGGCTCAGCGTTCGCGTTATGCAACTGCGCTTGATGCGGTGGCAGCGGAAGGTACCGGGCAGTTTGCCCAGGCTGCAAACGCTGTAGCTAAAGAAGCCGCACCGGCAGCAGCGCAGGCTACTTCTGCGCCAATTCACGAAGTTCATGCACCGAAATGGGGTGTTATTGACCCGGTAGAGCCAGTAGACCCAGCTGAGTATGCGGAGCAAACCTCTAAAGCAGCAGACAAAGACGTTGTGAGCGAAAAGCCAGCATCAGCGTCTGCTCGCGAAGTAGAGCCTGTTCAGACTTCGGAAGAAAGCCCGGCAATCCCAGAGGCAGCCGTAACCAATGAAATGCCAGCTTTGTCAGCAGAACCCACCGAACAGGATGCGTTTGAATCTGTGCCGGAATCTGTAGCGGCAACCGAATTTGCGCAAGCCGCAGATCCTGCAAGCGAAACTGAACCTGTGGCCGAGAGCAATGTTGCTCCAGCTCAGAAGCAGACGCCTGTCATTCCTGTTTCAGCTGACCCGTCGGCAACAGTGGCTACTCCCCCGATTGATGTCTCGGCATTGAATATCGATGGCGCCAACGTCAAGCCTGTCACTTCTGCACCTGCTTTCCTTGACCCGCTAAAAGTCCAGGCTGAAAAACAAGCAAGCCAGCCGGTTTCCCCGCGCAGCATTAATCGCGTTGACGCCACCGAAGCGGAAATCACAAGCATGGGTGTGGTTGACCAAAGCACGCTTGTCGCAGAGACTCCCTTTGCGGTTCCCGCCAGAAATACTGCGACTGACACAGGCGCCGTCGCCGACACAGCCAATGCTACAAGTGCTGCAGCTGGCGCCAGCTTAGCGGCCGCCGCGCCTGTTCAAAAGCGACCCACTCGTCGTCCGATTATGCTTCCTGACCTTCCTGACGCTGAAGAAAACGCTGCCCCGGTTATCTCACAGGCAAAGCAACGTGCGCCGCTTGCTGATGTTGAGGAATCAGGTAAAACTGCAGCAAAGAGCCTTCTGCGCACTCTGCCAACCATTGGCTCTGCAGATGTTTTAGGTGCAGAAGGTGTGGCAGACGGTGCGGAAAGCGCCGGTGCGGCTGCGGCAACGCCAAACCGCGCCAAAAACGCTTCCCTTTTGGTTTCTTTGCCGTCTTTGTCGGGTGCTATCAAAGCAGCTGATTCTGCGCAAGATCAAGCTAAGAACGCCGCTGTTCCTGCAGCTGGCAGCGCAGGAGCTAGTGGCGCCTTTGCTCCAGTAACCGATGAGCTAATTCGTGAAGCATCGCTTGAAGACAAGTCGGACGACTTGTATATCGACGATGTTGACGACTCGGATTACGATACGGATTTCACGCAGACGGGCGCCCTTGCTGGCCCGGGCTACGTGGAAATGCCGAAGTCTCGTGTGCGCAAGTTCTTCGACAAGTTCCGTCGTGATAAGTCCGATATTGATGAAACGCCACAGGAATGGCTAGACGTTGACGATTCCTTTGATGCACGCTCTGTTGGACAGGCCCGTGGCAGTTGGGAAAGCTTCCGCGACGACAACTACGATAACTCCGCAGACGCCTATGCCGACGGCGCTTACGCCAACGATGGTTACGCCAATGATTACGCAGGTAACGACTACGCTGACGGCTATGGTAATGACGGCTATTCTGACGCTGCCTATGAAAATGCTGCCTACGATAATGGTGACTATAACAACGGCACCTTCGCTAATCAGCAAGCATTTACCGAGCAACCCGTCCAGGCCGGCCAAGACTACGCGAGCGATGCCTATGCCGGAGCAGATGGCGCCGCGTATGATGATGGCTATGCCGATGCCACTCAGGCGTTCCCTCCGTATAGTCAAATTGATGATGCAGCAACCAACAATGGTTTTGTAGCTCAGCCGTTCGCCAACCAGAGCAAGCAGGCCGACTTCTTTGACGACGGATTTGACGCAGACGATATTTATGACGAAGCTCCCAAGAAAAAGCGCTTCCGTCCGTGGCATGGTGGCGCATTCTCGCCGCGCCGTATGGAAGAGGCCGACATTGAGCCTGCTGATTCCGGGAACGTGCCTGCGGCCACTGAAGAAGGCTTAGGGGGCTATTCGGGCGTCGATTCCGAGCTTGAACAAATCTACAAGTTCCGTAACCCCGACATCAACACCGAGGTTTGGTTTGTTGCTTTAGGTTCTGAAATGGCCGGCAATGCGGGCATGAAGGCCTTTATGGCTGAGCACGAGCGCGATTTGAAGGGTGCTTTCATTGTGCAGCTTGACGCACTTGGTGCGGGCGAGTTGACTCTGATTGACCAAGAAGGCACCCTGAAGCCTTCTAAGCCCTCGTCTCGCATGAAGCGCTATCTGCGCAAGGCTTCGCAAGCAACGGGCGTTAAAACGGCCTCTGCTCCCCTTCTGTGGGAAGAAAGTGCCGCTTCGTGGGCTAGCAAGCATGGTTTACAGGCGGTTCACTTGGTTGGTATGGAAGGTGGCAAGCCTGTCGCTTATGGCGAAGCAGGCGATGTTGTTGAGGCTATTGACGACGAAACGCTGGCCAGCAATACGAACTTCGTGATGGAGCTCCTAAAAAATTTCTAGACTGAAACCGAAGTGTAATAGTGAGGCTCTACAGTTAGGGTATAATTGCTAGCACGCGACCGCAGGATCGCAAGGTAGGCTCTTACAAGCCTGCTGAGCGCTAAGATTAGAGAGGTTTTTAAAAATGGCTATTGAAGCTTACTGCGTCAAGTGCAAGGCAAAGAAGACCATGAAGGACCCGGTTGAGGGCGTCACCAAGAATGGCAAGCCGATCACGAAGGGCAAGTGCCCTGACTGCGGCACCACCATTTGCCGCATCGGTGCTGTGAAATAACAGTCTGATTACTTGATTTGTTTGGCGATGCCCGCATACGTGCGGGCATCGTTGTATTTTGGGGCGTTTGTGCCGGCAAGCGGCAAGATTGAAGTGACGAACCTGCTAAAATGCACCGATATACAAGTTGCTTGCACGGTCATTTGCGCGGGCCTTTATGAGAAACAGACAAGGCAAGCCGGAATACGGTTGTTTTCACAGCTGAAAGGAGCACCATGGCAGACGGTAAGGCGTTCGATTTGTACGACAACTTCACGAAGGTTAATTCAATTGACGCTTCGAAGTACAAGCTGTATGACGTTAAGCGAGGGCTTCGAAATGCTGACGGCACGGGTGTTTTGGCTGGTCTAACGGGGATTTCTAACGTTCATGGCTACGTGTTAAGTGACGGCGAAAAGCGCGCCGATGCCGGTGAACTTCGCCTGCGAGGCTACGATTTGTATGACCTTTTGGGTGAAGAAGGCCCCGAAAAGCGCTTTAGCTATGAAGAGGTGTCGTACTTGCTGCTCATGGGCGAGTTGCCTACGCAAGACCAGCTCGACCGTTACATTGCCGCTATTGACGCCGAACGCGAACTGCCCGATGGCTTCACTGCTTCTATGATTATGCGCGATACGCCGCCGGACATCATGAACGTGATTGCGCGTACGATTCTGCTGCTATATGCCTACGACCCGAAAGCTGAAGAGCGCTCGGTTGAACATGAGGTCTCAACAGCTATTTCTCTCATTTCTCGCCTGCCGCGTATTTCGGTGCTCACGCACTATGCGATTCAGTCGCGCTACAACGGTTCTTCCATGATTATGCATCGCTTCATCCCTGGTCAATCGACAGCCGAGACCATTCTTTCGATGCTTCGTCCCGATAGGCAATTCACGCCTGAAGAGGCGCGTATGCTCGATATTATGTTGTGCCTGCATGCAGAACATGGCGGCGGCAACAACTCGTCGTTCACTACTCATGTGCTGACCTCGGCCGATACCGATCCGTATTCGACATATGCCGCAGCAGTGAGCGCGCTTAAGGGTCGCAAGCATGGTGGTGCAAACCATCAGGTTTTGGCGATGCAGAAGGAAATTAAGGCAAACGTAAAAGACTGGTCAAATGACGACGAAGTGGCCGATTACCTGGCGAAAATCGTAAACAAGCAGGCTTATGATAAAACCGGTTTGGTTTATGGCATGGGGCATGCAGTGTATACGCTTTCAGATCCGCGTGCTGTGGTGTGCAAGCGTTTCGCTGAGAAGCTGGCTGCAGGTACGGAATTTGAGCCAGAATTCCGCCTGCTTGAGGCAATCGAGCGATTGGCTCCTGAGGTAATTTTGCGTGAGAAGGGCACCAAGAAGGATATGTGCGCGAATGTGGACATGTACTCGGGCTTTGTGTATTCGATGCTGGGCATTCCAGAAGAAATGTTTACGCCGCTGTTTGCTTGTGCGCGCATTTCTGGCTGGGCTGCGCATCGTTTTGAAGAAATGGTTTCAGGCAAGCGAATTATTAGGCCTGCGTATAAATCAATTCATAGCGAGAAGCGTGAATACAAGCCGATGAATGAGCGATAAACGAGCCTCGAGCGTACACAAGCGTACACGTGCGTACTCGAGCATACACGAGCGGCGAATTAGCGTTGATTGAGCGGTAAATAAACGGTAAGCGAGCGATAAGGGAAAGCGAACGATAAGGGGAACCATGCCTGAAGAAGCGATTGACGAAAGTCTTGTCGAAAACGAAGTAGCTAAGGGAAAAAATAAAAGCGAAAGCGAAAATAAGACGCTTCGCGAAAAGATTATGGCTACACTGCTTAATCTAAATACCATTACAGCGATTATGCTGGCGTTTTGCGCGCTCACAACGGCTTGGGCAAGTTGGATTGGTGACTTGCACGGAAGTGACCAGGATGCAAACTATGCAAAAGCGCAGCGTCTAAATACTGAGGCAGATGCGAGCTATAACTTGAATTCGCAGACTTATATTGCTGCCTTCAATGTGTGGACGTATGTGTATAACGAGGATGCTGAAATTAAGACGCTTGAAAAAGAGGGAGATGCTCAGGCTGCCGCCAACAAGCGTGAAAATTTGAACAATTACATCGAAACAAACTGCCCCGATTATGAAAACTTCAAGGGTGCAATTTATACGGCGCTTGAGAAGGGTGGTACCGCAACACCATTCGACGAATACTCTCAGGAGAGTTTCTTTGCGGATTCAGAGCAGCTTGCAAATGACGCTGCGCAAGCCAGGGCGGATGGTGACCGGTGCAACTTAGCGAACGATTCATACGGGCTGGCAAGTTTGTTGTATTCATTGTGCTTGTTCCTGTTTGGCATGGTTGGCTTCTATAAGCATTTGACGCAACGCAAAATAGTCTTTGCTGTTGGCGTTGTGGTGTTCGTAATTGCGACTGTGTATATGCTTTCGCTGCCACTGCCAGATGGTTTTAATTTCGCGAATTACTTCAAGTTGATTCAATAGTAGCTAGAGGTTTTTGCTCTTATCGCCTGCGAGCCGCCCTTCGGGGCGGCTTTTTTGCGCGAGCCAACAAGCATCAGGGAGCACTGCCAGGCGCGACAACGCTTTCAATGGATGGGTGTCGGCTCGGCTTGAAAAAGGTGACGCTCGCTTCGCGAGCTTCCGAATAATGTGCGAGCTCTCGCTCGCACCCACGAAATCATTGCTGCGGAGGCAAGCTGCGCAACCAAGCTTCGTAGGGTTGAGCGAAAGCTCAACCCGCATTAGGGAGCGCCGTCAGGCGCGACACGCAATTCGCTGCAGCGCGGGTAACAAAAAAGCCCGGATAACCCGGGCTTCAACATTTCTGGCGGAGGAAGTAGGATTCGCGTATTTGCTTCGCAAATCCGCACCCCTCCCTCGCAAGCTCGGTCGGGCGAATTCCTACAAACGCGCCACTGGCGCGTTTGCTATACGGAATTCCACCTCAACGGTTCGAATCCTACTGGGTGTTCTGCTGTAGCGCGGGTAACAAAAAAGCCCGGATAACCCGGGCT
>CAVEUW010000047.1:0-14400 GCA_963619015.1 Senegalimassilia sp.
CTTTTTTGATACCCCCATTCAGGTCAGTGACTTGAACCCTGTGAAGGGTAAACAGAGTCGCCCTTCGGGCTCCCTAATGCTGGTTGAGCTTTCGCTCAACCCTACAAAATTTCGCCATCCAGCTACAGAGAAACCCTTACGAAAGTGGGGTTATAGACTTTAAGGGGACTTCAAAAGAAAATAGAAAAGCCCTTCGGCTGCCTTTCGCATAAAGACTCGATGGGTTCTTCTCGCCTGATTGGGCGTGCGGGGCGCCTTGGCGTTACACTAATGCGTAAATAAATTCACCAGACGGAAGGAAGCAGTATGTCTTGCGAAGATAAGCAGCCGGTTGTTGGCATCATCATGGGCTCACAGAGCGACATGCCGAACATGGAAGCCTGCATGAAGCAGCTTGATGATTTTGGCGTTCCCTATGAAGTGAAGGTTGCAAGCGCGCATCGCAAGCCGGCCGAAGTTCATGATTGGGCCTCAAGCGCACATGAGCGCGGCATCAAGGTAATCATTGCGGCTGCTGGGAAGGCAGCGCATTTGGGCGGTGTCGTGGCAGCATACACGCCTTGCCCAGTAATCGCGGTTCCTATGAAAACATCTGACTTGGGTGGCCTTGATTCGCTGCTTTCTATGGTACAGATGCCCTCTGGAGTGCCGGTGGCGACAGTTGCCATTAATGGCGCGAAAAATGCTGCTATCCTAGCTGTTCAGATGATTGGTACGGGTTGCGACAATGCTCGCCAGAAGATTATCGACATGAAAAAAGAAATGGCTGAGGCATAAAACCGCAGGTCAATCACTTAGACGAGACAAGCGTTTCACGTGAAACGGTGCGCCAGCAACCAAGTCTGGCGGCGGTTCGCTAAACATTGCGCGATTTGCCAAGTGCAATCGCGCATACATAGGCGAATCATTGAAGGTAAGTGGGGAAGCGAATGACGAAAAAACTACTCATGGGCAACGAGGCTTTTGCCTATGCTGCGCTGCAAGCAGGCGTTGGTGTGGCAGCGGGTTACCCAGGCACGCCCTCAAGCGAGCTTATCGAAACTATCTCTTCGCGCGTTGCCGCAGGTGCTGCGAATGGTGTGCATGTTGAATGGTCTACCAACGAAAAGGCGGCACTTGAAATGCTTGCTGGCGCGGCTTATGCAGGTGCTCGCACCTTGTTTACCTGCAAGCAAGTCGGCCTTAACGTTGCAAGCGACCCGCTTATGAGCCTGAATTATGTCGGTGTTGAAGGCGGCTGTGTTTTGTACGTGGCCGATGACCCGGGCCCTATTTCGTCGCAGACCGAACAGGACACGCGCCGTTTCGGCAATTTCGCCAAAGTGCCGGTGTTCGATCCTGCCGATGTTGAGCAGGGTATGGAAATGGTCCCTGCGGCCTTTGCGCTTTCTGAGCGCTATCGCACACCGGTTATCGTGCGTCCTACTACGCGTGTGTGCCATTCCTCTGCTTTTGTTGATGTGCCTGAGCAAACCCAGGCAATTGAGCCGAAGGGCTTCACCAAAGACGACTCTCGCTGGGTGATTTTCCCGGCGCGCGCACATCGCGGACACTTAGAGATCAACGAACGCTTAGCAAACATTGCTGGCGAATTTTCCGGTACGCCTGCTGCTGAAACACCTTCGGGAGCGCCTTCTGAAACGCTTGAACGCTTTAACCCTATCGAACAGCATGGCGAAAACCCAACCTTCGGCATTGTCTGTGGCGGTGTAAGCACCGCTTATGCGCGTGAGGCGCTGGTAAACCTTGGCAAAAACACTGAGTTGCCTGCGTATAAATTCATGCAGGTAGGAACACCGTTTCCCTTCCCGTGCGACTTGGCAAGTACGTTTGCTGAAGGCCTTGAGACCATCATTGTGTTCGAAGAGCTTGATCACGTACTTGAAGACGAATTCGTGCACCTTATGGGCTTGCGAGCAGCTGCGGGCAAAAGCGTTGCTCGTGTGCTTGGCCGCGCTTCGGGCGATTGTCGTACTGCTGGCGAAAACGATTCAGATGACATCGCCGCACGCATCGCTAACTTTTTCGGCATCGAAGCTCCGTCGCAGCAGCTTGATTCTGCCGAGTCGTTGGGTATTGAGCTTCCCGCCCGCCCGCCGGTTTTGTGCGCGGGTTGCCCGCATCGTGGGTCGTTCTACGCCTGCAAGCAGGCGCTTCGTAAAATGCACCAGCGCGGAATTTTCTGTGGCGACATCGGCTGCTATACCTTGGGTAACGCCAAGCCTCTTGACGCGGTTGATACGTGCTTGTGTATGGGTGCCGGCATTACCATTGCGCAGGGCCTAAGCGTTGCATGCCCAGATGCTAAACAACTTGCCTTCATTGGTGACTCTACGTTCTTTGCAAGTGGTCTTACGGGTGTGGCAAACGCGGTATACAACCAGCATGACATAACAATTTGTGTGCTTGATAACTCTATTACGGCTATGACGGGCGGTCAGCCTCACCCCGGCACGGGCCGCATGCTTATGGGCCCGCAAACTGAGCCGCTGTGCATCGAGCGCGCACTTGAGGCGCTTGGTGTCGGATGTATTGAATTTGCCAATCCGCATAATTTGGACGAAAGTGTTTCGGCTGCCACGCGTGCAATTTCGTTCGAGGGACCCTCGGCAATTGTTTTCCGCGCGCCGTGCGTGAACCTTATTAAGCCTGCGGCTCCGGTGGTTATCGACGCCAATACCTGTACGGGTTGCAAAAAATGCATCACGTCTATTGGTTGCCCGGGCATTGGTTTTAACGGCGAAGTTGCAACCATTGATGCTTCGCTGTGCAACGGCTGTGGCTTGTGCACGCAGATTTGCCCGTTTGATGCTATCTCGAAAGGCGGCGAGGCATAAATGAAGAACGTTGTGCTTACCGGTATTGGTGGACAAGGGACTGTGCTTGCCGCAAAAATTCTTGCCCAAGCTGCGCAAACACGCGGTTGGCACGTGCGTACGGCAGAAACCATTGGCATGGCTCAGCGTGGCGGTAGTGTTACTAGTCATGTGCGCATGGGTGATGCGGGGGAACGCGTGGCTTCGCCTTTGGTTGGCGAAGGTGTCGCCGATATGTTAATTGCGTTCGAGCCGGGTGAAGCGGCCCGTGTGCTCAAGTTGCTTTCCCCTGATGGAACGTTGGTTTCTGCATCGAGTGTAAAACAGCCGGTTACGGCTTCGCTTTCGAAAACGGTATATCGCGCACAGCCTGTAATTGATGCGCTCAAGCAGCGCAGTGCGCCAACCATTATTGTTGACGAGGCGCCGTTGCTTGAAGCTGTCGGTAACACACGCGCACTGAATATTGTGCTGCTCACCGTTGCTGTAGCGCAGCGCGACGCGCAAGGAAACCCCATGTTGGGTATTTCTTTCGACGAATTGAAAGACGCGGTAAGTCAGTGCGTGCGTCCGAAATTCGTGGAAATGAACCTAGCTGCTATTGATTCTGTCCGCGAAACTTTAGGGCTGTAGAAAAAGCCCCCGCTTCCAATGGAAACGGGGGCTTTCCAAACTGTCAAACTGTCAATCGGCTAATCAGCTAATCAATCAGTCAACTTAGCAAACACGCAAACCGTTATTTGCTTGCAGCAGCCTGTGCCTGGCCGACGGACTGCCAGCCTTCGGGGATGGTGAAGTTATGGCAGCTCGAGCACATGAGAGTTGAGGTGCCGTGCACGCTGTGGCACTCGGAGCAATCAAGGTCGCCCTGGTGAGAAGCATGCGGGTTAGCAGGCTCGTCGTCGCCCCAGTAATGCTCGGTTGCAGCGACTACCTTCTCGTAGTCATGGCAAGTCGTGCAGAATGCCTTGTCGGCAGAGTAGCCGGGGTTCGAAATAACCGGGTTGCCGGCCTGGTCAACAGTGTAATTACCGCCAATCCAAGCGATGCCCTCGGTCATCTGCTCGTCCATCTTCGGGGTGTGGCAGCTCAGGCAGGTCATAGAACCATCCTTAACGCCAGCCTTCAGGGTGCTTGCAGCAGCGGTGTTGCTGCCGTTAGCGTGGCCATGCTTGTAAGCCAAGGTGGAGTCGTCGTTGTAGTAACCCTCAACGAAGTTGTCCATGGGAGTGTGGCAGATAGCGTTGCAGAAGCTCGGCTGTTCATGCCAAACGCCAAAACCAATGCCGCCCACAAGAATCACTGCAACAATGACGATCACGACGATCTGCCAGCGCTTGAGACCCTTCTTCTTTGGGGAAGGTGCCGCAGCAGTAGCGTTTTCTGAAGCAGCCTCAGTGGTCTCGGGAGCCTCAGTAGCTTTCTGATCTTTGATTTCTTCGGTCATTTTTCCTCCTCCCAAAATTACAGCTTAGCGACGTACTTGCCGACGTGGCGACCAAAGGTCATGGTGCGGCCGCAGGCAAGGCCGGTCATCAGGTTCGGATAAGTCGTAGAGAAGAAGCCGCCGGAGCAGTCGCCCGTTGCGAACAGACCCGGGATGGGGTTGTTGTCCTGGTCGAGCACCTGCATGTCGGTGTTAATCAGCACGCCGTCAAGCGTGGTGAGGTGCCATGCGCCGGTGCGAGCGCCGTAGAACGGAGCAGTGTCAACCGGGGTCAGGCGGTGCGGCTCTTTGAAGTAGTCCGGGTCGGACTTAGCGGCAGCGTAGCCGTTGTACTTCTCGACGGTTGCCTTGAAGGTGTCAACCGGGATGTTCAGGCCCTTTGCCAGATCCTCAATGGTGTCGGCCTTCACGACGTAGCCAGCTTCGATCAGCTTGTCGATCATGCCTTCGACGGTCTTCATCGGGATGTTGTTCTTTGCGCCGTTGGGGAACGGGAACAGACGGCAGCAACCAACTTCGTCGAACTGCTCGGCATAGGTTGCGTGGTTTGCGTCCCAGATGGTGCAGTAGGTGTGATGCGGCTGCATGTAAGCGGAGTGCAGCATGTAGTCGTACGGACCGCTTTCGTTGCAGAAACGCTCGCCGTTGAGGTTAACCTTCAGGTTAGGCTGCTCGCCGAACCAGAACCAGCGGCCGGGCGTGCCGTAGCCGGCGGTTGCGTCGGGCTTGCAGCAGGCGCGGTTGAACAGCATGGAGGTGCCAACCGGGTCTTTGCGAGCGCCAGCCCACATCATAGCCTTGATGCCAAGGCCGGTAGAGGGGTTACCGCTGCCGTCGCAGGCGATCTTGACGTCCAAGATCTCGGGCTGCATAGCGCGCATCATTTCCAGGTTGGTGGAATAGCCGCCGGTTGCCATGATGACACCCTTGCTGGCGTTGACGCGTACGTACTTGTCGGTCTTTTCGTTACGGGCGATAAGGCCGGTCACGCGACCGTTTTTGTCCTGTTCCAGCTTGGTCAGGCAGTGGCTAAAACGCCAGTCAATATCGGTCTTGCTGTCAGCATAGTCTTTGAAGATGTTCTCAATGGTCTTGGAAGCAGACTCGCCGTTTTTCTGCGGGCTGTGGCCCGTGGCGAAGGAACGGTCACGCTGGCCGTCTTCAGTACCAAGGCCTGCCTCGTACTCAAGGTGATATTCGCCAGAGGCTTCAATCAGTTCCTTGTACCAGTCGACATATGCGCCGGATTCCTTGATCCATACCTTGACCAAGTCGTAGTTCACATAGCCGTTAGCGTAGCGAACGATTTCCTCCAGGGCGTCCTTTTCGGTGATTTCGAACTCAGGATGCTCGGCAATGTACTCCTTCTGCATCGTGGAGTTGATAGCGCCGATGTCCTCCTTGAAGCGATACACGCTTGCCTGACGCTCGATGACGCAGATTTTTGCGCCCTCTTCGGCTGCAGCGCAAACAGCAGGCATGCCACCTGTAGCTGCACCGACAACAACAATCTCAGTGTTGATGGTCTCAGTGATATCGCTTTCGGCGATTTCAGGAGCTTCACCCAGCCAGCCGGGATTCTCGGTCGAGTAACCCGTGTTGTTCTTGATGTAGCCCGTGCTGGTAGCGGTTGCAGTGTCAACAACCGTTACAGCCTCGGCCTGGTCAGCAAGAAGCGTAGCTGAGATGCCGGCGCCTGTAGCTGCACCAGCAGCCGCCATGGCACCGAAGCCCTTGAGGAACGAACGCCTGGAAAGACCAGTGTTTGTTTCCATACAGAACCTCTCTCTTCCTTCCTTTGCACTCAGCCTATTCCGAGTGCAGAATGCCCCAAATATACGCGTGCGCGCGAGGTAAATCTATTACCAAGGGATGGTTATTTTTTCGTTTTCGCAGGTCATTTCCTCACCATGTTTTGTAACCATGGTGGGGAAGGCGGCCTCGGGTCTCGGGGTGAGGAAGGGCGCTGCGGGTGGGGCGGGAAAGGTGGCCGTGGGCTGGGGAAGGCGGCCTCGGGCTGGGGAAGGGCGCCGCGGGCTGAGGAAGGTGCCGCGGGCTGGGGAAGGGCGCCGCGGGGTGGGTTGTAGTCGCGGGTGTTTATCGTTGTTCGATGATACAATTACCTAATGCTTCAAACCTTACGAAACATACTGACACCAGCGTTCTTCCGCTCGTTCTTTGGCATACTGTGCGTGTTGCTCACAACGTCGTTTATGAACATCACGGTGTTCCCGCTTTTCGACGCGATATGGCCTGGTGCGCGCGAATTCACCATTGGCGTTGGACTGCTGGCTTTTCTTGGCGCTGGCTTAGTGTCGCTATTTCGTCCGCAGTGGCTTGAAGCCAATATGATTAACTCCGTTGCTTTTGCCTTGCTGGTTGCTGCTGCTATTTTGCTTCCCATTGCGCTTGGTTGGGGAAACCTCCCCGTGCTTTTGATTGCTATTTGCTGCATAAGTATTGGTCGCGGGTGGAGCACGCTTGTTACTGGTATGGCTGCGTCGCGTCTGACACAGGTGCAGGCTGGCATTTGTATTACGGCGGCGTTTTTCCTGAAGGGTTTAATTTCGATTATCGCGTGGTATGTACCCGCAGGTGTGAGCCTGATTTTGTTCGAAGTACTTCCGTTGGTTGCCTTGGCTTTGGCGGCGAAACCCGCGCAGCCTGTTTTCTCGGCGGTCGCAAAAGCCGAGCCCCCGCTCGACTTGGTGGTAACACAGCCGAACACCTTCCTGCCACTGGGAAGCGCTGTGTTCGTGTGCCTGTTTTTGTTCCGCTTGGTGTTTGGCTTCTCGCTGCGTTTTGGCGAAACTTCTGGCACGCCGCTTATGGACACCTGGTCGATTGTTGCGGTTTTGGTATTTGCACTCTATATGCTCATTTCGCGAAAGAGCCTGCCTGCTGACACGCTGATTTGTTGGTCGACGCTGTTGGTTATTGCGGGGTTCTATATTGTTGCGGCCGGCGGGAACACCTATGCCGTTGTTGGCGTAACGCTGCTTTCCGCAGGTAGTGCGCTTATCGATATTATTACCTGGCTGCTTTTGGTGGCTATTGCGCGGCGAAATTGCTATGGCGCTGTGGCAACCTTCACATGGGGTCATAGCGTTATGTCGCTTGGTTCTATCTGCGGTGCGCAGCTGGCGTTGTATGCAAATAGCGTGACGCCTGAAGGCAGCTTGAACTTTATTTTGCTGAGCGGAGCTTTCATTGTTGGCTTTGCGGCATATGCGCTGTTTGTGCTGCGCAAGGTTAGCTTTGACGAGATTATCAACAACTTAACCGAGGCGGTTATTGAAAACCCAGCTGCGGAACTGGCTGTTGGCGCGGCTGTCGAAAGCGATACCGGCAGCGGTGAGCGGCAGACGTTTTTGGAACGCTGCGAGCTTATTGGCGAGCAATACGGCCTGACTAAGCGCGAGCGTGAGGTTATGGAAATGCTCGCCCGTGGGCGAAATCGTGCGTATATTGAAGATAAGCTAGTTATTTCGCGAAACACAGTAAACGCCCACGTCAAGCACGTATATGCCAAACTTGGGATTCATTCGCATCAAGATTTGCTGGATATGGTTGATCAAGCGGGGCAAAGTTCGGTTGCCGTTTCCAAAAAGCCACACGACCAAGAAATTTGTGCAGGTGCTTGCACCGACGGCTCCTTGGCGTACAATAGCACCCATGAATAACGCCTTCGACATACAAAACCGCATAGCCGCGCGCAAAGCGTTGGCTGGTCGATGGCTCTAGCTTCAAGTTCCGCACGGCGGGTTTGAAGCGCTTTTGAATTCCAAACCTTAAAAGCGGCGCCCCGTATGCATCCCGCGAACTTGAAGCGTTACTTGGCATTTTCCTATTCAGTTTGAAATTCGAAAGCGAGATACCCATGCAACTCACCGATGAACAATTTGCCCTAATCAAAGAGCAATTTAAAACCTTAAAAGACCGTTCGGCTTTCTATGCAAAGAAATTTGATGGCATTGATCTTTCCGATGTGCAAACGCAGGAAGATTTCGAGAAGCTGCCATTTTCCGAGAAGGCTGACCTGCGCGAAGTGTACCCGCTTGGCCTGCAAGCGGTGCCCGACGAAGAGGTCGTGCGTATTCATAGCTCTTCGGGCACTACGGGCACGCCGGTTGTTATTCCTTACACTCAGCAGGACGTCATCGACTGGGCTACGCAGTTTGCTCGTTGCTATGAAACTGCTGGTATTACGAATAAAGACCGCATCCAGATTACGCCTGGTTATGGCCTGTGGACTGCCGGCATCGGCTTCCAGCTTGGCTGCGAACGCCTAGGCGCCATGGCCATTCCGATGGGCCCGGGCAATACCGAAAAGCAGCTGCAGATGATGCAGGATTTGCATTCCACGGTTATTACCGGTACGTCTAGCTATGCGTTGCTGCTTGCTGAAGAGATCTCTAAGCGTGGTCTGCGCGACAAGCTTGACCTGCGTAAAGGCGTTATCGGCTCTGAGCGCTGGGGCGAAAAGATGCGCAACCGTATTGCTAACCAAATGGGTATTGAAATTTTCGACATCTATGGCCTGACCGAGGTGTATGGTCCGGGTATTGGCATTTCGTGCAAGGCTCACAATGGCATGCACATTTGGGAAGACTACGTGTATGCGGAAATTGTTGACCCGGCAACGGGCGAAGTTTTGCCTGATGGTGAAGTTGGAGAACTGGTGCTGACGACGCTGCGCAAGCAGGGTGCCCCGCTGATTCGTTATCGCACACACGATTTGACACGCATTATCCCCGGTGACTGCACGTGCGAATTCGGTCACAAGCACCCGCGCATTGACATTTTGACTGGCCGAACCGACGACATGATCAAGGTCAAGGGCTGCAACATGTTCCCCGCCCAAATTGAGGAAGTGCTACAGTTTACCGATGGCGCGTCGAGCGAGTACCAGGTGATGATTGAGGCCGTGAACGGCCGCGATGTGCTGACCGTGCTGTTTGAGACCGACCTTGAGGGCGAAGAGCGCGAGCATTGCGAGCAGCAGCTGGCGGGTATCTTCAAGGCGAAGATCGGTTGCACGCCTGATGCAAAGGGTGTTCCGGTTGGTGAGCTGCCTCGTAGCGAGAAGAAAACTAAGCGAATCTTTGACAGCCGTTATTAATAAATATATTCCGGCTGCCTGACGGCAGCCGGACATCTCGACGCTGCGGGGCGTTCTGGCACTTCGCCTTCGACCTTAGCTGCACGAGCATGGCCCTAAGGCCAATGCTCGCTTGCTTCGGCCGAATTCGACGCACCAGAGCGCCCCTCGCTGACTTTTGCTGGACCTGTATGGGCATTTTTGTCGGCGACTTGTGCTTCGCAGTGGAAAAGAGTGTCGCGCTTCGCGCTTTCTAATGCGGGTTGAGCTTTCGCTCAACCCTACGAAATCTTGCAACATGGTTTATCTTTCTTGCGCGATTTTGTAGGCACGAGCGAAAGCTCGTGCCCTATTAGTTAGCCCGCGCAGCGGGCGTCACCTTTATTAATTTGCTGCGCAGCGGGTATCACCACTCCAAACCTAAATCGATGCGCGATACAGCGGGGCGCTCTGGCACTTCGCCTTCATTCCAAGCAAAAAAAATGCCCCGCGGCGCAGATCCGCGGGGCTCACAAGGAGGGGATTGGTTGGCGGAAAAAAGGGAGGATACCGTCAACCGATGTAGTGTTGGGGTTCGTTTAAAAGCCAGCTTCGGGAAGGCTTTAGCGACGCTACATCTTCGCCAGTAAACTGCTTGCGGAAACGGATGCAAGAGGTGATGAGGAGGTAACCTGCATCGCGTGCATCGCAAGCAAGTGTTGTTCACTTGACTACTTGCATAGTACGCGCCTGTATTCTCCAATAAAAGCAACAATATTACGATTATGGGTAAATATGCACTCGAATCACCCTAAACGGATGATGCGCGCAAGCAGTTATACTTGCCAGACTTTCCACAAATTCAAATAAACGTCCCAAAATCGCGTCAAACTCACCTAAATGTGGTGACCGAAAATTTTCCAAACTTTGACGAAAATGTGAAGGAACGCGCCACTATCGTGTGCTAGAGTAGGCGCCATGAAGACAGCCAACGGACATACCGCAGCCGAAAATCGCAGCCTGCTTCAGGTGCAGCTTGCGGCGCTTATGCGCGCGACGGCTTTGCGTTCCGCTGAAATTCAGTCTGTCTATGTTGTAGATGCTCCTGCTTCCCATGCAGCCAACAAGGCATCTTATCCTACCTATTATTCCTATCGATATCTGTAGCACACGGGGCTTTGCCGCTGTGCGCTAACCCGACGCGTGTACCTTTGTGCAGCGTTGGCGTTCGCCAGCAAACTCGGGCAAGCATCGTGTGCGCCTCCGGTTCCCCACTTTTTACTCTTTATCGATTCTTAAGGAATAAATCATGATCGCAAAGATCTGTATGTTGTTAATTTTCGTTGGCGTTGCCGTTGGGGTAGGGTTGTACTGCAAACGTACAACATCCTCTGTTGATGGGTTTGTGCTTGGCGGCAGAAATGTTGGCCCCTGGATGAGCGCATTTGCGTATGGGACTAGCTACTTCTCTGCTGTTGTGTTTGTTGGCTACGCTGGTCAGTTTGGCTGGAAATACGGCATTGCCGCAGTTTGGGCAGGCATTGGCAATGCAATTTTGGGTAGCCTGCTTGCGTGGTGGGTGCTTGGCCCGCGAACACGCGAGATGACGCACCGTATAGGCGCAACTACTATGCCGGAGTTCTTTGGGAAGCGCTTTCAGTCGAAGGGGCTGCGCATTGCGTCGGCGGCTATTATCTTCGTCTTTTTGATTCCCTACACCGCTAGCGTTTACAACGGACTTTCTCGTCTGTTTGGCATGGCGTTCGGCTTGCCGTATGAGTGGTGCGTTATCGGTATGGCGGTAATTACCTGCGCATACGTGGTGCTTGGTGGGTACATGGCTACGGTAATGAATGACTTTTTGCAGGGTATTGTCATGCTTTTCGGTATTACTGCAGTAATTGTTGCGGTTATTACCAACAACGGCGGCTTTAGCGAAGCTATTACCACGCTGTCGCAGATTCCGGCTGAGGGTTCTCAGATGGCTGGTCCCTTTGTTAGCATGTTTGGGCCAGACCTGTTTAACCTGATGGGCGTGGTAATTCTGACCAGCCTTGGTACATGGGGTTTGCCGCAGATGGTGCAGAAGTTCTACGCTATTAAGTCGGGTCCGGCGGTAAAGCAGGGCGCTATCATCTCTACGCTGTTTGCATTCGTTGTTGCAGGTGGCAGCTACTTTTTGGGTGGCTTTGGGCGCCTGTATGCCGACCAGATTGAAATGAGCGCATCGGGTACGCCTATTTACGACTCTATTGTTCCAACCATGCTTTCCACACTGCCTGATATTTTGATCGGCATTGTTATTGTGCTGGTGCTTTCGGCAAGCATGTCTACGCTGTCGTCGCTTGTGCTGACCAGTTCTTCCACGCTTACCCTTGACCTGATTGAGGGCAACGTAGTGAAGAACATGTCGGAGAAGAAAAAGCTCTCTTGGATGCGCGTGCTTATTGTGGTGTTCATTGTTGTATCGGCTGGCCTGGCGCTATTCCAGTACAACTCGTCAATCACCTTTATTGCTCAGCTCATGGGTATTTCTTGGGGTGCGCTGGCAGGGGCATTTTTGGGGCCATTTTTGTGGGGCCTGTACTCCAAGCGCATTTCGAAGGCCGCTGTGTGGGTGAGCTTTGTTGTTGGCGTTGGTCTGACCACGGGCAACATGATTCTGACGCTTATGGGTACACCGCTTATTGCGAACTCGATCAACTGCGGCGCGCTTGCTATGTTGCTTTCTGTGGTGCTGGTGCCGCTGATTAGCCTGGTCACGCCTTCGGTGCCTTTCGATGTCAACCCGCCGCATGTGGAAGGCGCGATTGATCGTGAGTACGAACGCGAATTGGCCGAGGAAACGGGCGGCGAGCAAGCTGCGGTGTAAAGCTGGCAGTAAGCTGGGGCGTGAAGCTAGCGAGCAAGCTGTGGTGTAAAGTCGGCGGGCAAGCTGCAATGCAAAGTTGGCAGCAAACTGGGGCGTGAAGCCAGCGGGCAAGCTACAATGCAGGGCCGCTGGCAACGCCTAACGCCCGCTCGTGCAAAAGCTGGCAGCAACGCCTGCTCGCGTTATAGCAGCCGCTGGCGTATTAGATAAGGCTCGTGATGCCAGGGCTTGATAGAATCTTTCGCATTTCCATATGTTACAAGAATTGTGTGACGTCAAGAATCGTATGGGTTTCTCCGTGCAGGTGGCCGCAGAGTATTTCTGCGGCATGCGCCCTAAACCCTAGATGGAGGTTGTTGTGGAAGAGAAAGATTCTATCGCTTTGGACGCAAAATGCATCGCAGCAATGAAGCCCGATGCTCTTTCACCTGCAGAAACTGAGGCGAAAACCGAGGGTATTGGTGTTACGAAGGCTGGCATGGCGCCGGGCAAATGCTTTGTGTCGGCAATGTTGGCGGGTGCGTTTATCGCTTTTGGCGCTATGTTCTTCTGCGTATTCTTGGGCGATTCAACAATTCCGTTTGCGGTGCAACGCTTGATTGGCGGTATCTGCTTTAGCCTTGGTTTGGTGTTGGTGCTGTGTTGCGGAGCCGAGTTGTTTACAGGCAACTCGCTGATGTGCTGCGCTAAAGCCTCGGGGAAAATTAGCTGGGGTGGCCTGGTGAAAAACTGGGTTATTGTGTGGCTTGGCAATTTGGCGGGTGCGCTGGTTGCGGTGGCGCTTATTTACTTCGCGCAGGTTTACACCATGAATAGTGGTGCCGTGGGCGAGGCTATGGTTAGTGTGGCTGCGGGCAAGGTTTCGCCTGATTGGTTTACGCTGTTTGCCAAGGGCATTATGTGCAACATCTTGGTCTGCTTGGCTGTGTGGATTGGCTTTGCGGGCCGCACGGTTACCGACAAGGTTATTGGCATTATTTTGCCTATTGCGGCGTTTGTTGCCTGCGGTTTTGAGCACTGCGTTGCGAATATGTTCTTCTTGCCCACGGGCTTTTTGTTGAACACCTTAGGTATTGGTGCCGAAGGTGCAGTAACCATTGGCGGCATCCTGCTCAACTTAAGCGCTGCCACGCTTGGCAATATTGTTGGCGGAGTGCTTGTTGGTATGGCGTACTGGTACATTTACGCCAAGCGCCAGCAGTAGGCATCCGCTTCACTTTGCTGGCGACTGGCTTTACTCTGCAGGCGACCAGCTTCGCCTTGGTGGCGACTGGCTTTACTCTGCAGGCGGCCAGCTTTATTTTGCCGGAGAATAGCCTGGGGCTCTGTTAGGCTCGCAAAATAGCGCGGGTATGAACCAACAGGGCTTCGCATCCACGTTCGATATCTGCATAGGTGGTTTCGAAATCGCCGGTATACCAGGGGTCAGCAACATTGGCTGCTGAATCTGTGTTGCTTCCTTCCGCATATTCCAAAAGTTTGTGTACCTTTTCTTGCGCGTCGCCGTTCAAAATGCGGCGCATATTGCGAATATTTTCGGCATCCATGCCAACGAACAGGTCATATGTATCGTAATCGGCAGCACAAAGCCTCACAGCAGCTCGGCGCGGGTGGGCAATACCATGTGCGTCTAGAACGCGCTTGGTGCCGGGGTGCGTGTCGTTGCCGATTTCTTCGTTGCTGGTGGCACTTGATGCAACAACCATGCAGTTAGAAAGACCAGCGCGCTCGATCATGTCGCGCATCACGAATTCAGCCATAGTTGATCGGCAAATGTTGCCATGACATACGAACATGATTCGATACGTGCGTTGCTGTTGCATAGGTAACCTTTCTGAACAGGTGTTATGGTTGATGGCGTGGAAACATAGTACTCGATGACGCAGTAACATAGTAACGTGAAAGCGCGGTAATACGGTAGCTCAGTAGCGCGGGAGCCGGTCACGAAAGCACAAAAGTACGTAGAAACGAGTGAAGGCACACAGAAGTGTGCGCCCATTCTATCATCGGCTGCTGCGCGTTAGACCGCTGCGCTGCGCATGAGACTGCTGCGAATTAGACCGCTGCGCTGCGCATGAGACTGCTGCGAATTAGACCGCTGCGCTGCACGCGAGATCGCTGCGCTGCACACGAGACTGCTGCACTGCAATTAGCGCGGCTTGTTTTGCTTGGGAAGGATAAAAAT
>CAVEUW010000048.1:0-14165 GCA_963619015.1 Senegalimassilia sp.
GACCAGGGCAGCCTGCGCGGCGCCATGGACGGCGTGGCCGAGGTGCTCGGCGGCGAGACGAGCGCGGCTGCGGCCGTGGACGACGAGCTGGCGGCCGAGGTGGTCGAGCTCGTGGGAAGGCTGCGCGCCGCGGGCATGGACGTGTGAGAAGCGCCGTGCCGGCGTCCCTTGTGGCGAGAATAGCGAGCGGGACACCTTCAGAAACCGTTCAAGGAGGACTCCCCGCCCTTCTACCTTGTTCTTAGGTAGGAGGGCTTGAGGTTAACCTCAAGCCGCGAGAAGGGAAGGCCCCATGATCGTAACCTCGACTCCCTCCGTAGAGGGCAAGTCCATCGCCCAGTGCCTCGGCATCGTCAACGGCTCGTCGATTGAGTTCACGTCTCACTCACTAGGAAGCTTCAGTGCTTACAGAGTTGGAGCCGACGCCAACACAGCCGCGAATGATGCTGTCAGCAACATGCAGCGCAACGCGCCGAGAGGAACCGACGCGATCGTCGGCGTTAACGTGAAGACCTCGCTCACCTACATCGGCGACGGAGCCGGTGACCTCGCCTGCCTCGCCACCGCGACCGGGACCGCCGTGAAGCTCGAGAACCAAAGCACTGCCGACGCGGAGGACAGCTACGTCCTCCCAGAGCTCTAGGAGCGCTGCAATGGCTCGGATCGAACAGGTCAAGGTCCACAGGGGATCGTTCCACGCGGAGGGGTCGCCCGTGGCCGTCGAGGCCTACGCGCTGCTCATCGACCGCAAGACTGGCAAGTACTACGCTCAAGTGAAGTTCGCGAACGTCTGCGGATCTGGAATCAGCTCGATCGCCATCGTCGTGACGGTGCGCACCCTGGGCAAGGACGCCAAGATCACCCACATCTACCCCGCGATCAACCTCCGGCCAGGCGCGAGCTACGGATCGCAAGAGGCCGTGCCGCTGGGCGACGCCCAGGCGGTCGACATCGAGGTCGCCGTCAGCCTCGTCGAACTCAGGGACGGGACCAGGTGGGAGCCCACGGCAGACGCGGGGTGGAGCCAGCTCCCGGAGCGCAGGTCACTCGAGGCTCTCGGGGCGCCGGAGAGCAGCCTCGGCATGTACCGCTCCGTCTTCAAGCACGCCAAGTACATCCCCTGGACTTCCGCCGAAATCTGGCAATGTAGCTGCGGCAAGCTCAACCCGATGAGCGCGGGCATCTGTCTTGGATGCGGTTTCAAGGCCTCGGATGTCATGGCCGCGTCAGACGAGGAGTCGCTCGCCGCCGCCGAGCGCGGATGGCGGACGGCGGTGATCGGACAGGTCGCCAGCGCGTTGACCGAGCTCGCCGACAGGCGCGCCATCGAGGAGGATCTGGCCCGCAAGAAGGCCGAGAGGGACGCCGAGCTCGAGCGCCAGAGGGCCGCACAGGAGAAGGAGCTGGCGGAGAAGAAGGCCGCGAGGGAGAAGGCGGACCTCGCGAAGGCGCACGAGCTAATCGAAGGCGGGTCTGAGGGGCAGCTTCTCGAAGCAATCGCACTCGTTGAGCCCATCCACGGCGTTGATGCAGATGAATGCCGTGAGACCGCGCGCAACAGGCTCGCCAGACTAAAGAGCGAGAGGCTCGCCGAGCTAAAGGCCAAGAGGCGTAAAAAGTATGTACAGGGCGGGGCAGTCGCTGTTGCCGCGGCGATAGCTGCCATCGTGTTCGGATATGTTGTGATTCCGGCGGGGAAACAGGCAGACATCTCGATGAAGCGCCGCCAAGCTGAGCAGCTCATTTCCGAAGGCGGCTACGACGATGCCATGGCCATCTACACGGAGCTCGACGACACCGAGGCGTACGCCCAAACTCAGCTCAAGAAGTTCGAGGCCCAGGGCGACGAAGCCCTCGCGAACGAGAACTTTGAAAAGGCGATCGGGTACTACCAAGACGCGCGCTTGGATGACAAAGTGCACGATGCAATGTTCGCCTACGTCAAAAAATACAGGGATTCGACCTCCCAGTCTTGGGAGTACCTAGAGGTGCTCAAGAACTGCAACTACGAGGGGGCGGCAGACCTTTACAGCGAGCTCTACAACAGCTGGAGCGTCGACGTGGGATTCGCAGTGGTGTCGGAGGACGAGCACGACGCCGTCGCCGACGGGGGCATATGGCCCTTCGGCTGGTCCGACTCCAGCACCTGGCAGAGGGGCGCAACGAAATCGAGCGACAATGCCGCGCTTGCGGATTACGGCGACCGGAAATACATCTACGCGCTGTTCAAGGCCAGCGGAGGGCCGAAGAATCTTTCGACCAAGGTGTTCTATAGCACGACCATGGACAACACCTATTACAGTGAGGAGAAAGACGGCAGGACCGGCTCAATCACACTGAGCAGCGACGGGCAGATCTACTGCGTGTATCTAGACAGCGACTGGATGGTGACCAGGTACACCATCGACTCATACTATATCGACCATGGCAGGGTCGACATCGGAAGCAAGACCATAAGCGCCCAATAGCGGGGACTCTCGATTGCCGCCTGACTTGTCGGCGCAGTACAAATCCCACCGTCGGGTTCCAAGGGCCCGCGGCCCTTGGCGCGCGTGAGGGGCGCGGGGAGCCGGCGCGCTCCGGCTCCCCGCATGCGCCACGCCGGGGAGGGCGCCGTGCCGCCCTCCCCTCTCGCCCTACAGGCCCTCGGCCTCGCGGACGACGTCGTCGAAGCTCCCCATGGCCGCCAGCGCCCACGGGGCCACGGTAGCCAGCGGGTAGCAGTTGAACCCGCTGCGCGCCTCGCGGTCGCTGGGCTCCACGACTCCCGACTCCTCGAGGGCGCGCACGACGGCCGCGGGGAGGTTGCCCGCGTCGACGACGACGCGCCCCTCCCCCTCGCACCACTCGGCCGCGCCGGCGCTCGTGGGGATGTTCACGGTGACCATGCCCCAGAGCCCCCATCCCTCGCCCTCCTCGGGGCGCTCGGTTACGTCCACGGCGCCGACGGCGAGGTTGCCGCCGCTGGCGTAGCTGTCGCGGAACAGGGCGAGGGTGCGCCGGCCGCCCCAGCCGCTCTCGTAGCTCACGGTGACCATTACAGGCGCACCCCCTCGAGCTCGGAGACGCGCACGGGCGAGAAGTGCTCGTCGCGCTCTACGACGTTGAAGCCCTTGGCACTGTTGACGCCCTCGAGCTCGGGGATGTACACGTAGCCCCACTCGGTCGCGAAACCCCTGACCAGCCCGAACGCCTCGCCGTCTTCGGGGTCGTACTCGGTGATGAACCAGTCCCAGCCGCTCACGCAGCTGAACAGGTGCAGGTAGACGACGGGGTCGTCGGCGCCCTCCTGCGCGTACAGCGCGGGGATGGTCTCGGCGACCTCATGGGTGATGAGCTTCTGCATGTCCGTCTCTCCGTTCTGGCACGTATGCCCTAGATGGTCTCTGCCCTGCCGCGAAACGCGCCGGAGAGAAGAGGGGTCAAGGGAGGTCCGCGACGACCTCCACCAATCGAAGCGCAGCGGAGATTTGTGCGAGGTCTCGTGGGCCCCCTTGACGCCGCGCAGCGCAGGCGCAACCCCGGGCTGCAAGCACGTGGCCCCTCCCGGCGGATGCCGCCGATGAACCCACGAAGAACGGTTGACGAGAACCAACAGACGGAGAGGCGCCCTCGATCCCGCGAAGGACCGAGGGCGCCTCCCTGTATTTCGTGAACTTAGGTCAGCGGCTTATGCCTAGGCAGACCCAACCTCGGCTTTCCGCGCCTGCCACATCCGACCCCTATGCCTCGGGCAATGAGCGCGAATCATCGATACTTCCCGGGCTGTTTAGCGCATTCATATCGGCATGCTTTTCCGAGCCCAAGCCAGCTTCAAGTACAGAGTCTCGCCAGATTCTGATGACGTCATTGTCCAGTAGGTATTGAACAGACCTCATAATCCTTGACGGCTCGTAAATGCTGCGGTCGAGCATCTGCTCGGGCACGGCGATCGCATTGTTGTGACTTGCCCTGATGCGCTCGTCCGAGAGCAGCGTCAGGTTGCCCGACAGATTCTGCTCGACGTAGCCCTGAAGCATAAACGACAGCTCCGGCGACGAGGCCAGCAGGGCCTCGACCGTATCAAACACTTCACGGCTCTCGGTATCCAGAGCGTAATACGGCGTGACAGTGCCGTCGACCGGGTTCAGGTATATGTGGTTGAAGAGGTCGATGTCAACGATGCACCCGTGAACGAATCCATAGCCTCCGAAGGACCTTACCTCCTCGGAGATTCTCTGTAGGGCCTCTCGGTAAGGCTTGAAGGCGCCACGAACACGAGCGGCATATTGAGGCATGTTGTCGTAGTACCAAGCGATTGTATGCTCAGTCGTGCGTATCCTCCCGCCTTCCAGCCGGTAAAGCTCCCCGTTGTTCTCCAGGAAGAACATGTACAGGCCTTCCCGCTTTGCCACGTATGGCGTTCCCTCGCGATTGAACTCCGAGTAGATGCCCCGGTCACGATTGAAGTCCCTGTATTGCGTCGGCGTTATCTTGTGGATGCCGTCCTCCCAGAGCGCAAACGGGTCATACTTCCCCTCAAGCACTAGGGAGTTGAAGTGCCATTTCCTCGGCTCGTATCCGATCTGGTTGTCGAACAGGATGGTCGGCCCGTCCTTCTTGACAATCATCCCGTTGTGGTGGGTGTGCCCGTTTATGTAGACCCAGTCGTCGTTGGGGGCGCTTGGCAGCCAGTTCTGTATTGGTGTATGCGTCAGGACGATGGCTTGCCTCCGGCCCGCGCATCGGGCCAGTTTGTCGTGGACCGCCCTGAAGCGCTCCGAGAGGGCAACGTCCTGATCAGGGGTCACCGCATCGCGGTAGAGGCCCATCCCGGCGTTGAACTCGGGGTTAAGGCCACTATATCCGAGGCCGCCAAGGAGCAGCAGTGACGACTCACTGCACAGCTCGGCAAGCTCGCCTTCGTCGCTTCGAATTATGTCCTCTTCGGAAATGATGCATGGGCGACGTCCCTTGTAGAGAACGAGAAGGTTGTTTTCGAGGGTGAGACCACGAACGCTGACGGAGCGCTCGCACGCCGCGTCGAGCGCCTTGCGGTACGTCGCAACAGCCCCCTCTAGCCCGTTGCCGTCGTCGTTGTGCGAGTCTCCATCCCACAGCTCGTGGTTTCCGAGGACTGAGACGATCGTCGTCCTTAGCTGCTTCTCGTCCAATTCATCGACGAGAATCTCATAGAAGAGCTCCGCGACCTCGACGCTATCAGCCACGTCGCCAGCGAGAAGAATGTAGCTTGGGGAGTCCACAATCGATGAGACCAGTTCACGGACCTTCGACCTGATGAGCTCTTCTGCCTCTTCTTGCGTCTTGCAGCCAGCGAGGTCGACCTGGTGCTCCAGGTGGATATCAGAGACGTAGCAAAGCGTTGTTGGCTTAGAGGGGGCATCCTCAAGTTGGTGAGCCATCAGATGGCCGTTATCCCTGATCGCAAGCGCCCCGTCCTCCAGGCTTCCGGGCAGAGAGAGCCTCTCGGGGGCATGCGGCTGCGAAAACAGTTCCGTGAGATTGCGCAGGCCGCTATTTACGGGGCGAGCACGCTCCCATTTCTCTCTAACCTTCTCGGGGAACCAGTCGAGACGCACGCCTTCGGGATCCCTCTCCTTGGCGAAGAAGCATCTGGCTTTCGTTTTTGACTTGTCGGGGAGACAGCACAGAGCCCGCGGTGATTGCTCGATTGCGAAGTCCGCGATCTTCTTGCGCGAGAGGAAGCTGTCAGGGATATCGCTAATGCGGTTTGGGTTATCGCGGAGAAGCCCGACGCACATTTCGTCTGTCACGTACCTTCTCGCACATGGCGGAAAGTTGCGGATGCTTCCGGGGCTGACCTTGAGTGACAATTCGACGAGCTGCCTGCTCATGAGAGAAGCCGGAACGTATTGGATTGCAGAACGTGACCAAATGCACGGGTCATGCCCGATTGCAGACCGAACCAGCTCCGCGCTCTTGTATTCGGTTGGCACGGTCTTTAGGGCGAGCCCGTTGGCGTTGACCGCCGCCTCGCATATCTCCTTGCCCCGGGGACCGTTGATGATGCCATCCGGGACATACTCGAGCGCACGATGTTCGTCGTACCAGTCGCTATCGCGGTCGTTCTCGACGGCCGCGAGGCAGAGACCGTAGGTTCGCATCGAAGTGGGCACGAACTTAAGCCCACGGCCGTCCTGGGAAACCGCCACCCCGCAGAGCTCTTCGGTCTTCAGGGCATCCGGCACAAACTCCAACGCCCGTCCGCCCTTGCTTACCGCCATTTCGCAAAGCGCCTTTGTCCTCATCCTCTCCGGGACATAGACCAAGGCCCGGGGAGCGTTTTCCACCGCAGCCCAGGCGAGCTCCGGAGTAATATGGCGCTCGCTGACATAGTGCAGCTCGCTGCCCTTGACCGACACGATCTTCATCCTGTGCTCATCGGTAAGGGCTCGGCCCGAAGCGTGCTTCATGAGATTGAAGCTGCCGTCGTATTGGGCCACGACGGCGTCGAGCATCTCGGGCGTCTGGAGCCTCTTCGGGACGCTGCGAAGGCTCAGTTCGTCTGGGCTTCTCCAAAACCACTCGACAGGGCCAAGCGGATCGCCAAGGCCACACTTCTCTTTCAGGCTATTCACTATGGCCACGCCCCTTCTCTACACGCAGTAAGACGATCCTGCCACATGCCGGCGATAGCTAAATTCTAGCGCTGCGATCTGCCGAGCCGATACGCCTTCGCGATTGTCGACCGAACGTCATGGAGGACAAGGCGAAAGAGCACGTGCCGTGGAGGATGCAAACAGCACGATTGACCTCCCCTGCCGAGACGAAATAGCTAGTGAATCTTTCTCGTCGACCAATTCCTAAGATGCGGGCCGATGCTCGAGATCACGATCGTCCCTGACTCTTGGTCGAAGCAATAGTAGAGCCTCAGGAAATTCGGCGAGGTAGGGTCGCCGCCCTTGCGGAGATGCCTCTCCGCGTTGATCTCGTGCCCCCCTCCAGGTGTCGATGCACTCGGACATGAGCTTCAGGTCTTCCCTGGTCTTCTTTCCGGCGCTTGGCGAGTACTCGAACTCGGAGCGACTCTCGAACTCCTTCTTGAAGTCAACGCTGCGACTGTTGGTGTGGAGGTCATAGGCAACGGTGGTGAGGATTGACGCGCGGATTGGTTGGCGGCCCTGGGGACACGTAGCCCGCGGCGCGACTACGCCCGCAGCCGTGGAACTCGAAATTTGCCCAGGCAGGAGGCGGAAATATAAAGAACTCCCTAAGCTGCATGGTATTTATCCGTACGATGCCGTTTGGCTTCTACATAACGCGGTTACTCGTTGTAGCTGGCGAGCGGGCACGGGGCGCCGCGGAACATGACGTCCTCGGGTTTGCAGGTGCCGCTGCCGACACGGTACGCGAGACACCACATCTTCGTGGGCCCTATCTCCCGCACGTCGTCGCCCAACGTCGCGTAGTCGCATCCCTCGCACGCCTTGCAGGTGCTCGCGAGGCAACCTATGGCCTCTTCCGAATGGTTGGCCCGCTCTGACATGTTGACCCCTTTTTTAGATCTGGGCTGTGGTTACTCTCCTTCGTGGCGCAGCTCGGTGTACAGGTCGTCCACGAGCAGGTGCACGAGGTCCTTTCGCACCTCAGCGTGGTTGAGCAGGAAGTTGTAGAACTCGTCGTTCTTCTCGTAGTTCTCGACCAGCGCGTTTTCGGTCTGGTCGTCGACGGTGTTCACGAAGTCGCTCTTCGTGTTGGCCTTCGCGCTGCGCTTGAGCTTCTCGTCGGCCTTGAGGGTGCCCTGCAGCGAGATGAGCGAGCTGGCCGCGATATCGACGTTGAAACTCGTTCCGTAGCGGGCGTTCCAGTCGTCGATGATCTTGGAGAGCGACTCGAGCGTGTCCTTCTTGATGCTCATGCCGATGCCGCGTGCGATGGAGACCGTCGGCTCGGCCTTCAGCTTCTCCTTCTTGTGCTCCTCCACCTTCTTGACCTCGAAGTCGGTGAAGATGACCTTGTCCGATATATCGATTCCCGGGCGTTCGCCGGGACGGGCAAGCTGGCGAATGAGGTACTGGCAGAAGCGGTATTCCATGTGCATGTACTCGTCGGTGAATGGCGAGGACATGATGAGGAAGGCGTACTGCTTGACGAAGTGGCGGATGACGCGGCGGGCCTTCTCGGCCCCCTCCTCGTCCATGGCCTTCACGATGCTGACCGCCGTGCAGAGCAGGCCCCACATGCGCTCCTTCTGGGCGCTCGTTGGCTTGTCGTTGGCGAGCAGGCCGTAGAAGGCACGGACGTCGTCCGCGTCGAGCACGTTCAGCTCCTCGAGGTGGCGCTCCGTCTCCTTGAGGTCGTTGTAGGTGAGCGGGTTCTCGAGCACGGTGTTCTCGTAGTAGGGGGCGAACGCCGAGGCGATGTCCTCATAGCCATTGACGAAGTCGAGAACGAAGGGGCGCTTCTCGAAGGGCGGGCAGATGCGGTTGAGGCGGCTGAGCGTCTGGACGGCGGAGAGGCCGTGGAGCTTCTTGGCGACGTACATGGCCGAGAGCAGCGGCTGGTCGAAGCCGGTCTGGTACTTGTCTGCCACGATGAGGATGCGGTAGTCGGCGGTCGCGAAGAGCCCGGGCAGCTTCTCCTCGGCGAGGCCGCCGTTCATGCCGGACTCGGTGTACTTCTCGCCGTCGACCACGATGTCGCCCGAGAAGGCCACGAGCGCCTTCATGTGGCCGAGCTTGCCCATGTTCTGGGAGCGCAGCCTGTCGTAGGCGAGGCGGTACTTGACGGCCGCCTCGCGGCTGGACGTGACGATCATGGCCTTCGCCTGGTCGCCGAGGTCGTGCTGCACCTTCTCGGTGAAGTGGTTGACCATGACGCGGAGGTTGCCCTCGACGGTGTTGTCGTTCGTGGCTATGAGGTGTGCGAGCTGTCGCTTTGCCGCCGCCGACTCCAGCTCGGGGTCGTCGGGGACGGACTTGACCACCTTGCAGAACGAGTCATAGGTGGTGTAGTTGGACGTGACGTCGAGGATGAAGCCCTCCTCGATGGCCTGGCGCATTGAGTAGAGGTCGAAGGCCTCCTTCTTGCCCTCGGCGTTGAGCGTGCCGAACATGTCGAGCGTGCGCCCCGTCGGCGTCGCCGTGAAGCCGATGATGCTGACGTTGCGCTGGCGACCCGAGCGGGCGATGTCCTCGTTGATGATGTCTGCGATCTCGTCGATTGCCGAGGGCTCCTGCACGTCGATGTCGGAGAGGGCGCCGTTGATGGCTGCCATGGTCTCGCCCGACGTGGAGCCGTGGGCCTCGTCGATGAGGACGGCGAAGTGGGAGCCGGTGCCGTCGAAGGCGCCGCGGTCGAGCTTGAGGAACGTGGCCATGGTGCACACGACGATGCGATAGCTGCCCGCGAGCGCGCGCTTGAGCTTGCCGGACTTGCTGGTCTCGCCGCTTGCGTCGGCCCTGCCGTCGGAGTCGATGACCTTGATGGTGCCCGAGGTCTTGGCCATGTCGAGCACGGCCGCCTGGAGCTGGCGGTCGACCACGATGCGGTCGGTGACGATGAGCACCTTGTCGAAGAGCGGGGCGTCCTCGCCCTGAGCGTAGAGGCTCGAGAGCTTGTGGGCGAGCCAGCAGATGGTGTTCGTCTTGCCCGAGCCGGCGCTGTGCTCGACGAGGTAGTCACGCGCCGTCTTGTTGGCGCGAATGTCCTCGGCTATGCGCGTGACGGCGCGAAGCTGCTGGAAGCGCGGGAAGATGGGGCGCGCGTCCTTGTTCTTGTTGGTCTTGCGGTCGCGCGCGTAGTAGACGAAGTCATAGATGAGCGAGAAGACTGTGTCCTTGGTGAGAATCTCCTCCCACATGTAGGACGTGGGAATGCCGTTATGCGGCACTGGGTTTCCCGAACGCGTCTCGTGCGTGCTGCCCTCTGAGCGAACGCCCTTGTTGAACGGAAGGAACTTGGAGTCCCTGCCTTTGAGCTCTGCGCACACGTAGACATTCGAGAGATCCATGGCAAAGTGCGCGAGGGCGCCAACCTTGGGCATGAGCAGGCGCGTCTTACAGTCACGGCGTTCCTTGTACTGCTTGATGGCGTCGAGGTAAGTCCAGCCTGTGCCCGAAGTTTCACACTTGAGTTCGATGGTGAAGATGGCCAGGCCGTTTAGGAAGATGACGAGGTCGATACGCTCGCCCTCCTTGTGGTAGACCTCGTCCATAACCGAGAGAATGTTGGTGTCGAAGAGGTCCATTGCAGTACGGTCGAACGACGCCGCCGGGCGCGGATAGACGAGGCTGAGCTCGATGCCTGAGTCGAATGCAACGCCATTCCAGATGCACTTGACGAGGCCGTTTGTCGCGATGGCGTTGTTAATCTTAGCGAGGATGGTTTGTCTGGAGCCGCCGTTGTAGATGGCATGTAGCTTCTGCATCTCCTCGGGCTGCGTGGCCTCGAGGAACTCAAAGAGCAATTCGGGGTCCATGGCAAGCGTGGGGTCGTAGTGCTTACTCGCCTCGCGACGACGGTAGCCGTCATCGTTAACCAGGTGTTCGATGATGAGGGGCTGTAAGTCGTTAACCTCGCTGAGGACGTTCTTGCCGAAGCTGCCACGCTGGACTTGGTACTCAACTGCTTCCATGGCTTAATCCTCCTGATTGACTCGGCGTTTTCCGGTGACGTATTCGTAGATGAGAGACTGACGGCGCTTCTTGAGGACGTCGAGCTGTTTACGCTTGGTTTCCAGGACGGCGTCGATAGCGGCGGTACGGGCGTCGAGGTAGTCGGCGATGCGCATTTGCTCCTTTAGCGGCGGCAGTGTTAAAAGTAAATTTTTTAGAAAATGCTGCGTTAGGTGCGGTACTCCCATTCCAGTTAAAAGAACGCGTGATTGGTGCTTAAATACCTTGCTTTCTAGGCTGTAATTTAGATAACGGCCCTCTAATTCAGTATCTGGCGTCAGTACGGCTATCGAACCATTGACAGTGGAAGGGCGCTTCAAATTGCTTACGAATGCATGTTTTCCATAGCCTGCACCATCTTTTACTAGTAGTACATCGCCTTCTGAGAGCATGATTTCCGGTGACTCTTTGTAGCGCTTTTCATTGATGTAATCGCAATTATCTTGGATAAATTTGTTTTCTACGATGTTGAAAGCAGAGTAGAGCGGATAGCCTTCATCAACATACTCATCAGCCTTTAGGCCTTTCCATCCCAATCTTGCACGAAGGTAAACGTGCTGTTGTAGCTTTGTTAATACCCAATCCTCTGGGATGTCGCCTATCCAGTCCACTCCGCTGGGCTTCATGGGGGCCGTTGGGTCCAGGCCCTTGGTTACCGCTTCATGGATGAGGGAGGTGCGGTAGCGCTCTAGCGTGGAGATTTGCTTTTCTAGGGGGCTAACCGCCTTATCAATCTTTTCGCATTCGCGGTCGAGCCACAGCCCAATGAGCTGCTGTTCACAAAGCATCGGAATCGGTAGCTCTATGTTCGCTATGTCATCGGATAAGAGGTGTTTTACGGTAGTGCTAACAGTCAACTCGTTGATCTGTGCCAGTGGGAAAGACATGCAATGAAACAGATACCTGTCATCCATAGTACCGCCATGAACGCGGCAGCATCTCTGATTGAGAAGGGCGCGCGGCCCGCGCCATGTGCGTAGACCGAAATCGCCGTCCATTCCGATAAGCATGTCCCCGGGGTTAACCACAAGCTCTTTGGGATACGACCCCGAGTACCATGTAGCGACTTCCCCACTTGTCACATCACGAATTCTGATGAGTGGGATTCCGTTCCCTTCGGCATTGAAAAAAATCGAGTCTGCGGGAAATCCGTAGTCAACTTTGGCACAGTACTTAAACTTGGACGTCTCCCATTCCCCTGGAATCTCGCCGATCCACTCGACGCCGCTGTCCTTCATGGCTGCCATTACCCCATCAGCTCCTTGAGCTGGGACTGGAGATCAGCCTCAAGGGCGTTGAACTCTTCCAGCAGCTTGTCGGAGGGCTCGGGGGCCTCGTACTTGTAGAAGTAGCGGGTGAAGGGGATCTCGGCGCCGGTCTTCACGGCCTTGTCGGTCTCCTCGTCGAAGTACTTTGCGTCTGGCACGTAGGGGTAGACCTCGCGCTCGAAGTAGTCGTCGACGTCCTCGGAGAGCTTCACGAGCTCGGTGTCCTTGGTGGAGTCGTCGTAGACCACGGAGCCGTCGCGCTTGTGACGGAGCGGCGCCGTCTTGTCCATCTCGGACATGGCGTCCACCACCTTGTCGATGACGGACTTGCGCTGGGCGGGCGTCTCCTTCTCCCTATAGTCGGGCAGATCGGCAAGCAGGGCCTTCATCGACTTCTCGAATCCCTGGTAGTCCTGGGTCGGCTCGGCCATGGCGTTGTCTCGCAGAAGTTGAATCATCTGCTCGAAAACGGGCTCAGCGGCCTTGAGAGCCTTGAGTTGCTTCTCCTGCTTGGCGTCGAGGTCCGCCGCGTCGATGTTTTCGAGTTCCTCGACCTTGGCGGGGTTGTGGAAGTCGTCCTTGAACTTGCCGGCGGTCAGGGCGTCGATGCGTTCCTCGGTGATCTGGTAGCTGCGCTGGAGCGGCTGCTTGACCGCATACTCCTTGTAGAGGAACTCCTCATTTGGCAGGATTTTGACCTGCTCGCCCTCCTCGAAGGAGGTGTAGAGCGAGACGATCTTCTCTATCTGCTCTGGCGAGATCTGCTTGCGCTTGTTGCCGAGGCTGCGTCGCATGGGCGTCCACTCGCCTGTGGCGTCGATGAGCTGGACCTTGCCGCGACGGCGCGGCGCCTTGTTCTTGGATAGCACCCAGATGTAGATGCCGATGCCGGTGTTGTAGAAGAGGTCGCCCGGCATGCCGACGATGGCCTCGATGTAGTCGTTCTCGAGCAGCCAACGACGAACCTGAGACTCGCCTGAGCTGGTGCCGCCGGAGAAGAGCGGCGAGCCGTTGGAGATGACGCATGCGCGCCCCGAGGACTCCTCGAGCTTGTAGATGACGTGCTGCATGAAGAGGAGCTGCATGTCGGACTTGGCGGGAAGGCCCGCGGGGAAACGGCTGTCTAGCTTGCCGTGCTCGTCGGTCACCGCCTTCTCGACGCCGCTCGACGCGTCCTTGCCGCCCCAGGGCTGGCCGAAGGGCGGGTTCATGAGGATGAGGCGCATCTTGTCGTCGGGGAAGCAGTCCTCCTTCATGGTGTCTGCCAGGCGGATGTTCTTCGCGCGCTGCTTCTTGATGAGCATGTCGGCAAGGCAGATGGCGTGGGTGTCGGGGATGACCTCCTGGCCGTAGAGGTAGACGTCAGCCTCGGGGTAGGCGTTCTTGAGCTCCTCCTGCGCACTGGAGAGCATGCCGCCGGTGCCGCAGGCGAAGTCGCCGACTTTGACGACCTTGCCGGGCGTGGCCAGGTCCTCGCAGCCCTCGGCGAGCGCGATCTTCGTCATGAGGTGCACGACCTCGCGCGGGGTGTAGTGGTCGCCGGCCTCGGCGTTCTCGGAGAAGCGCCGGATGACTTCCTCGAACATGTAGCCCATGGCGACGTTGTTGACCGTCTTGGGGTCGAGGTCGAGCTCGGAGAACTTGCGGACGGTGCCCGTGAGCTTGGAGCCCTTGGACATCTTCTTGATCTCCTTGTCGAACTCGAGGTCCGAGAAGATCTGCTTGATGTTGGGCGAGAAGGCGTCGATGTAGGTCTTGAGGTTCTTGGGCAGGTTGTTCACGTCCGCCAAGAGCTTCTTGAGCGTATAACGGCTCGTGTTGTAGAAGGCACACTTGGACTTGCTGCATAGCACGGCCGGGGCGATCTTGGGGTTTGCCTCGAATGCCTCGCAGACGGCGTCCTTGGTGGGCTCGAGCGCGCACTCGATGCGGCGCAGGATGACCATTGGGATGATGACGTCGCGGTATCTCTCGGGCTGGTAGGTACCGCGAAGCGTGTTGGCGATGCTGAAGACGGTGTCGATCTGGCGCTTTACGTCGACGGATGAGGGCATGCGGGGTCCTATCTCGCTATGAATTTGGCGAGGGCTCACCTCGCCTTGTCTCGATTGTAGCAACGCGGGTGGACGGATTTGGGGCGCCCGGCACTTGGGCAGGACGAGTGACGGGCGCCCTACGCCTACGGCTGGGCCACGACCCGCACGTCCCCCAGGCGCGCCACGGCGGCCTCGAGTCCCAGCTCGCGAGCGGCGGTCATGCA
>CAVEUW010000049.1:0-13785 GCA_963619015.1 Senegalimassilia sp.
CTTCGAAGCAAGCCAGGATCACTTAACGATGCAAGCAACTGACCTTGAACTGTCAATTCAATACACCGTTCCTGCCCTTATTGAAGAAGAAGGTAAAACAGTCTTTCCTGGTAAGCTTCTTTTTGACATTGTTAAAAATCTTCCTGATGCAGCAGTGCATGCTGAAACATCGGACGACTCAGCGATTATTACTTGCGATACTTCATCGTTCTCTATTAAGACACTTAATGCAGAAGATTTCCCAGCGTTCCCTGAAGTTGCTACCAATCAAACCATTTCAATTCCATTTACTCAATTTTCAAGCATGGTAAAGCATGTTGCTCGAGTTGTTTCAAAGGACGAAAGCCGTGCAATTCTTACTGGTGTACTAATTACACTTGAAAGCGAATCGCTGAAGATGGTAGCTACTGATTCCTATCGCTTAGCTATCACGGAAGCAAAGCTTAATGACCCAGCAGCTGATGGTTTCCAGGCGGTAATTGCTGGTTCTTTCCTACAGGAACTTGCTTCACTTCCGCGTACTGACGACATGATTACTATCGCGCTTGCAGAAAACCAAATTGTTGTTACGTATCAAGACACAGTATTTATTAATCGCCGAATCGAAGGTAATTTCCCGAATTATCGCCAACTCTTACCTGATTCATACGCCACCCGTGTGAAACTGAATGTTGAACATTTAGTATCCGGCGTAAAAAGAACTTCTATCTTAGGTCAGCAAAGTTCTCCGGTTAAATTTGCTATTGATACCGCAAGCCAAACTGTACAGCTTTCAGCTGCATCACAAGACGTAGGTTCCGCACAGGAAACAATTTCTTGCGAAGGTGAAGGCGAATCGGTTGATATCGCATTTAATTACACCTATGTACTTGATGGCTTAACCACTGTTGAAGATAAAGAAGTATATCTGGAAGTTCAATCTGAAATGAAGCCTGGTATCTTTAAAGCAGCTGGTTCTGAGAATTACCTCTATCTTGTAATGCCTGTTCGTATTGCATAGTGCTTATATAGCAGGATGAGTCTTCGTATAGAACATATTGCCTTCAGTAATTTTAGGAATTATGAAGCATTAGATCTTACGGATATCTCAGACTTGACAGTGTTTGTTGGTCCGAATGCTGTTGGAAAAACAAATATTGTTGAAGGGATACAGCTACTTACCGCGCAAAGCTCATTTAAACATCCAACATCGTTACAGCTTATTAGGCAAGGTGAAACTACCGCGCGTCTTCAAGCTGACATAACAGATGGAAACAGAGAATTATCAGTTGCGCTTTCCTTAGCAGAGGGGAAGCGCACCTTTTCTCTTAACGGTAAAGCAAAACGAACAGCTGATTTAAAAGGCATAGCTCCATCGGTGTCTTTTACCCCTGATGATTTACAGCTTTCTAAGGGATCAATGTCTTATCGTCGTGACGCACTTGACGCAATGGGCGCTCAAATGTCGCGAAACCATTACCTTATTCGGAAAGATTGGGATAAAGTTCTCAGGCAAAAAAATATGCTTCTTAAAGACGAAGTAAGCACACTTATGCTTGAAAGCGTTAATGATTTGGTAGTTACTTGTGGTGCACAATTAACGTGTTACCGTGCTGCGCTCTTCGTAAAACTCGCGTCTTACATGGAATCCTATTATTCTGAGATAGCTGGTTCGTCTGAAAAAATAGCTGTCAAGTTTGCCCCTTCTTGGTTTGAAGAAGGTAAATGGATTTCACCTGGTGAAGTAATCACTAAAGAAGAAGCTCGTAGTTCTTTGACAGATGCTTTATCTAAAAAGCTTCCTGAAGAGCGTATGAGAAAACGTTCACTTATAGGCCCACAAGCTGACAAAATTGAATTCCTAATTGGCGGTAAACAGGTATCTGTTTACGGGAGCCAAGGTCAGCAGCGTTCAGTTGTGCTAGCGTTTAAACTCGCAGAGGTTAGTCTTATACGTGATATTGTCGCTCAACAGCCAATTTTGCTTCTTGATGATGTGATGAGCGAATTAGATGAAAACCGTCGTCGCGCACTGGTGCAATTTGTTTCAAGTGATATTCAAACCTTTATTACAACAGCTAACCTTGCGTATTTTGATAAAGACTTGCTTCAAAAAGCTGATATTGTTCAACTTCCTTTAAAGGGAGGTAAACGCTAATGGTTAAGCAACGTCATGGAATTTCATTCTCGTCTAAAGAGGTACTTTCCTTATTTAAACAACAGATAGGCGATTTACCTATAGAAGCAGTGAAATCTGCTCGGGTTGCTGAAGTTCACTTTAGATGGAAACGCGCAGTTCAACAGGTGTATAAAGAATCTGCCAATTTGGTATTAGATCACACGAATGCTGTATATATCATGCGACCGAGTGATACCGACGATAAAGCCGCAGATAAAGTCTCACCTGGTCATACTCTATTAATAGTCTATTTAGATGATGCAATGATTCGATCAGATATTGATGCTCGCCAAGAATTCTTAAAGGTTCGCCTTAATGAACAAGGTGAGCATGTTGAAGTGTTTTCTATTAAAGCATCGCGACAGGGGATGAAATCGCGCCATCCTTTTAAAAATGAAGGCGCAGCTGATGAAACAAGTAGCGCCGCCACTAAAAAAGAGGTTAAAAAGACCCTTACCCCAACGCAATCTGAAGGCCTTATTCAGCAGACTAAAGAAATTCAAAATTCAGCTTTACGTGATGCTCTTACAAAAGCAATCAAGGCGAATACACAGCCTTAAACGCTCATTAACGATAAAAATAACCTTGAATTGTAAAACTAGGCCTTAAATCGCCTCTCAAAGCCTAAATAAGGTATGGAGAAGCCTTCTTACATACCAATATATGGTAGAATATGACCTTAGACGTATTACCCGTTATGTTTTCTAAGGAGCGTGTCAGTGGCAGAGAAACCTGATCATTACGACGGCTCAGACATCCAAGTTCTTGAGGGTTTGGAAGCTGTTCGTAAACGTCCTGGCATGTACATCGGCTCGACTGGTCCCCGTGGTCTTCATCACCTTGTTTACGAGGTAGTTGATAATGCGGTTGACGAGGCTCTTGCCGGGTACTGCAATCATATTGAGGTTTGGATTCATCCCGATAACTCAATCACGGTACTCGACGACGGCCGTGGTATTCCGGTTGACCTTCACCCGAAGGAAAAAATTCCAACAGTTGAAGTAGTTTTAACTATTCTGCACGCTGGTGGTAAATTCGGCGGTGAAGGCTATAAGGTTTCTGGTGGCCTGCATGGTGTTGGCGTTTCAGTAGTAAATGCCCTTTCAACACGTGTGCAAGTGAATGTTTTCCGCGATGGTAAAGAATATGAAATCGACTTTGATCACGGCAAAACCAAAACAAAGCTACATGAGGTAGGCACGGCTGACACCACTGGTACTAAGGTAACGTTTTGGCCTGACCCCGAAATTTTCACCGAAACTGTCGTCTATGACTACGATACGTTAGCTGCGCGTTTCCGTGAAATGGCCTTCTTGAATAAAGGCCTTAAAATCACGCTTCATGACGAACGCGCTACTGATGATGCACCTGTTGTAGAAGCCGCTGAAGAAACTCGCACTGAAGTTTTTGAAGCACAAGGTGGCATCATTGATTTCGTTCGTTATTTAAATAAGGGTCGTGAAACCCTTAATGAGCCAATTTATTTCGAAGCAGAAAATGAAGATGGCACTGTTGAAGTAGCTATGCAGTGGTCTACGTCGTATTCGTCGAATTCTGTTATGGCATTTGCTAATAACATTAATACCCATGAAGGTGGTACTCATCTTGATGGTTTTAAGCAGGCTATTACGCGTACTGTTAATGAATATGCACGTAGTAAAGGTATCTTAAAAGAGAAAGACAGCAACCTTTCCGGTGATGATACTCGTGAAGGTTTAGCAGCTGTTGTCTCAGTTAAGCTGCACGACCCGCAATTTGAGGGCCAAACTAAAACAAAATTAGGTAATACTGAAATTCGTCCGCTTGTTCAAAATGCTGTTTCAAATGGCCTTTCTGAATATCTAGAAGAGAATCCAAAGCCTGCAAAACGCATTATTGAAAAGGCATCTCAGGCATTAAAGGCGCGTGAAGCTGCACGCAAGGCTCGTGAAATGACGCGCCGCAAGGGTGTACTTGATTCGTTTGCTCTCCCTGGAAAGCTAGCAGACTGCTCTTCAAAGAAGCCTGAAGAGTCTGAAATCTTTATTGTAGAGGGCGATTCCGCAGGTGGTAGTGCTAAGCAGGCCCGAGACCGTAAAACGCAGGCAATTTTGCCGCTGCGTGGCAAAATTCTAAACGTTGAGCGTGCTGGTTTACATCGCGCACTTTCAAGCGACACTATCAGTTCGCTTATTACCGCAATTGGTACAAATATCGGTGAAGATTTTGATGCTGATCAGGCACGTTATCATCGTATTATCATTATGACTGATGCTGATGTTGACGGCGCTCATATTCGCATTCTGTTGCTCACCTTCTTCTATCGTTATATGCCTGAACTCATTAGTCGTGGCTACATTTATATTGCGTGCCCGCCTATCTTCGGCGTGAAGAAGAAAAATACTCGTTCTACGAAAATCGAGCGCTATATCTACGACGAAAACGCGCTTGGTGCAGAACTTGAGGCAATGGGCGGCTCAGAGAAATTTGATGTCCAGCGATATAAGGGTCTTGGTGAAATGGACCCTGAACAGCTTTGGGAAACCACGATGGAACCTGCAACCCGTACGCTTTTACAGGTAAGTATTGATGACGCTGCTGAAGCTGAGCGCACAGTAAGTGAACTTATGGGTGATCAGGTTGAGCCGCGTAAGGAATTTATCCAAAAGCATGCGCGTGACGTTCGTTTCCTGGACATTTAGGAGATATGAATGGCTGATAATACTGATAATCGCGATGATATGAGCGGCGAAGAGCTTCCTGAAGACTTAAAGCAGTTAGTTAATGCTGCCGAGGAAGATGCTGCTGATCAAAGTGCTGATACGGGTGAAACTGCAGATAATAAATCTAGCTCTTCTTCATCTGAAGGCGTTTTGATTTCCGAAGAGCAAAAAGCTCGTGCTTTGATTGATATGTCTATGGTGGCAAACCCCCATGGCTCCATTATTGAAGGCGCTAATGGAGGTGAAGGGACTACAGTAAAGGCAGCATTTTTAGGTAAGGAAATGGCTGCTTCATTCTTGGAATATTCCATGAGTGTTATTGTGGCCCGTGCTTTACCGGATGTTCGTGACGGCTTAAAGCCTGTTCATCGTCGTATTTTGTACGCAATGAATGAATCTGGCTACACACCAAACCGCCCACATATGAAGTCTGCTCGTACTGTTGGTGACGTTATTGGTAAGTATCACCCACATGGTGATGCTGCTGTATATGACACCATGGTTCGCTTAGCACAGCCTTTTAGTATGCGCGTGCCGTTGGTTGATGGCCATGGTAACTTTGGCTCTATTGACGGCGACTCAGCTGCTGCAATGCGTTACACCGAGGCTCGCCTTGATAAAGCAGCAATGGAGCTGCTTCGTGACCTCGATAAAGAAACCGTTGACTTCCAACCTAACTACGACGAAAGCTTGGAAGAACCTAAGGTTTTACCGGCTCGTTTCCCTAATTTGCTGGTAAATGGTTCAAATGGTATTGCTGTTGGTATGGCAACGAATATTCCGCCACACAACTTAAGCGAAACAATTGATGCCACTTGCTTGATGCTTGATAACCCTGATGTCACAACCGATGAGTTGATGGAAGTTATGCCTGGCCCAGACTTCCCAACTGGCGGCATTATTAGGGGTAAGAAGGGCATTATTGATGCCTATGAAACTGGCCGCGGTAGCTTAAAAATTCGCGCTAATTGCAAGATTGAGGAAAATAAGAACGGCCGCAATACTATTGTTGTGACTGAAATTCCCTATCAGGTAAACCGCCAGCGTTTGCTTGAGAAACTCGGCGAACTTGTTCGCGATAAAAAGCTCCCTGAAATTTCGAATATTCACGACGGTGCTGACCGCCATGGTATCGATATTATTATTGAGCTTAAAAAGGATGCTATTCCGCAGGTCGTGCTTAATAAATTGTATAAGCACACCCAGCTTGAAGTTGGTTTTGGCGTCATTATGCTTGCCCTGGTTGATGGTGTTCCGCGCGTTTTATCGCTAAAGGAAATGCTGCATTACTATATTGCGCACCAGGAAGATGTCATTGTTCGTCGTACGCGCTATGAATTGGCAAAAGCTGAAGAGCGTGCACATATTCTTGATGGTTATGTTATTGCGCTCGATAACATTGATGAGGTTATCAGCATTATTCGTTCTTCACAGACCGATAAAGAAGCTGCAAGCCGCTTAACCGAGCGTTTTGGTTTAACCGAGAAGCAAACCTCTGCAATTCTTGAAATGCGCCTGCGTCGTTTGACTGGTTTGGAACGCGAGAGGATTGAGGCTGAACTGGCTGAATTGCGCGAGAAGATTGCTTACTACAAGCGCGTTCTTTCTGATCCGCAGCTGGTGCATGAAATTATCAAGGAAGAACTTCTTGAGATTAAAAAGAAGTACGGTTCTGCTCGTAAGACGCAACTTTCTGCTGATGAAGGTGACCTTCAGATTGAAGACCTTATTGCAGAAGATGACGTGGTTGTTACGGTTACAAAAGCTGGCTACGTTAAACGTTTGCCAGTTGACACATATCGCCAGCAGAAACGCGGCGGTAAGGGCATGCAGGGTGTAAATCTAAAAGAAGATGATTACGTTGAGCATCTCTTTATTGCTTCAACTCACTCATACATGCTCTTCTTCTCTACAAAAGGTAAGGTTTACCGCCTGAAAGTATATGAGCTACCTGAGGCTTCTAGGCATGCTCGTGGTAACGCTATTGTGAACCTGCTTTCGTTAGAAGAGGGTGAAACTATTAGCGCTGTTATTGCCACTAAAGATTTCCCGGCTGACGAATATCTGATGTTTGCCACCGAGCAGGGTATGGTTAAGAAAACCTCCATGGAACTGTATGACCGTACACGCAAAGACGGCTTGATTGCTATCAACCTTAAAGACGGCGATAAGCTGATTAGTGTTCGTCGAGTTGCTAAAGACGAACAGGTCATTATGGTTTCAAGTGCTGGTAAAGCAATCATGTGGCCCGAAAGTGAAGTACGCGCAATGGGCCGCGGCACCATGGGTGTTCGTGGTATGAGTGTGCGTTCTGACGCTAAGGTATTAGGTATGGAAATTGCCCGTCCGGAAACTGACTTGTTTGTCATTACGGAAAAGGGTTATGGCAAGCGCACGAAGGTTTCTGAATACCCGTCGCATCATCGTGGCGGCCAAGGTGTGTTCACAATCACTATGACTGAGAAAAAGGGCACGCTTGCTGCAATGAAGGTTGTGGAAGCCGACGACGAGATCATGATTATGACCGAGGAAGGCGTTGTTGTTCGCACACCTGTTGATGGCATTTCTGAACTTGGTCGTTCTACTCAGGGTGTTCGCGTCATGAATGTTGCCGACGAAGATCGTGTGACAGCAGTGGCAATTTCTACTGAGACCAAAAAGGACGAAGAAGAGGTTGACGGCGAAGAATCATCTGAGACAGCCAATGCCCCTGAGTCTAATGAATCCGCAGAGAAAGCCGATGTAGAATAAAGCGCAGCTACGCAGGAAGATTCTGAATAAAAATATGCGCTGCGAGTAAAGCTTTATAGCTCGTAATTAAAAACCCCTTTGTTTCACGTGAAACAAAGGGGTTTTCTTACGTTTTACCAGGGGTTATAGACTTAACTAAGTGAAAAATCTTCCGGGTCGACATCCTGTAGGAAGCTATGGAATTCAGTTAGCTCTTCTTTAAGATGCTCTTCATTAAATTCTTGCCGTTGGATATAGGGGTACGAAGCCGTTTCTAAAACTTTTTCGTCAACATACAACGGTGCATGTTGACGAATTGCAAGAGAGATTGCATCGCTTGGGCGCGCGTCAAGTGAAATGAGACGACCATGTTGACGGAGTACAAGTTCAGAGAAAAAAGTGGTTCCTTTAGAATTATTGATAAGGACATGATCAACACAAGCGTCTAAGTTGGTAATTGCATCAAGGAATAAGTCGTGAGTCATTGGCCGCGTTAACTTCGCTTTATCAAGCGCAACGCTTAACTGCGTGGCTTCGGTAATTCCAATCCAAATAGGAATGATGCGGCTTTTGCCTTCAGATACGCAGTCTTCAATTGGTTCTAGAACCAAAACACAAGGGCCTGGTGCAGCAGAAATGATAAGAGTGTTGACTTTAATAGGAACCATGCGCGCTTCCTTTCGCCTACTTGCAAAAAGAGGTTTGGGTAGAAAGATCAGCGCCACGCATGCCGATCGAGTTCAATTATAGAAGAAAAGTTTAAAAAAATATTGGGGTATCTGATTCAAACAGGCTTCTGACGTGGCTTTTTGAAAATTATGTTCCCAGAAAAAATTTCTTGACCCAAAAGAAATGCTCTGGTTATAATAGTCAAGCACTTTTTCAAGGGCCCGTAGCTCAGTTGGTTAGAGCGCACGCCTGATAAGCGTGAGGTCGCTGGTTCAAATCCATTCGGGCCCACCATTTATGTTGCGATTAACGCTCCACCGTGAGCCGAGTTTGCCGGTGGAGCGTTAATTATGAAGAAGTCGCACATGGGGAATTAGCTCAGCTGGGAGAGCGCGGGCTTTGCAAGCCTGAGGTCAGGGGTTCGATCCCCCTATTCTCCACCAGAAATTACAGGCAGGCTCATCGAGCCTGCCTTTTTCTTTTTGTAATCGCGGGCACGTCCTGCGATTTTTTGTATAGGAAGACGAAGACAATGAAAGGCGGGTGTGAGTTGAACAGGGTAGAAGCGCTGCGTACGTTAGGGCTTGATGAAGACGCAACAGATGCTGATATTAAAACGGCCTATAAAGAAACTGTTCAAATTCTGCACCCCGACCGTTTCGCTTCTAATAAGAAACTTCAAGATAGGGCGACTGAGCAGTTTAAAAACCTGCAGGAAGCTTATGATTATCTGAACAGCGCAAAGGGTTCGAAAGAAGCAGCGGGTAAGAGCAAAGGTGCTGCTCGCGCAACTACTTCTAGTAGGTATTCCAGCGCGGATGCACGTCTTGCAGGTATTGCAGCAGCAAGAACGCAGCTTGTAGCGCAGCGCGATGTTGTGTATGAAGAGCGCAAAAATGGCCTGGTTATGGCTGTAATTGGTGGCCTTGTTGCCCTGTTTTGTGCCCGACGCCCATTCGGGTTATTCGGTGTGATTGCTGCCATTGCGTCAACCGCAGCGGTTTGGGGCATTGTGCAGGTAGTATCATCGCAAAAGTCACTTACTACGCTTAATGATCATATAAGTGCATTGAATAAAGAAGAGCGCAAAATTGCTCAGGAAGATGAAGAGGAGTAAGTCAGTTTATGAAGCAGGAAAACCTTCGTAACGTAGCAATTATTGCTCACGTTGACCATGGCAAAACCACCTTGGTTGACCGTTTGTTGTGGGCGTCTCACGTGTTTCGCGATAACCAGGATGTGCAGGAGCGCGTGCTTGACTCAAACGACCAGGAACGTGAGCGCGGCATCACCATTCTTTCTAAGAATATTTCCATCAACTATAAAGACGTTAAAATCAACGTTATTGACACCCCAGGTCACGCAGACTTTGGTGGCGAAGTTGAGCGCGTGCTGAACATGGCTGATGGTGCACTTCTTATTGTTGATGCCTACGAAGGTCCGAAGCCTCAGACTCGTTTCGTATTGTCTCATGCACTCGAACAGGGCTTGCGTATTGTGGTTGTTGTTAATAAGATTGACCGCCCGAACGCCGACCCCGATGCTGCCGTTGATAAAGTGTTTGACCTGATGGTTGAACTCGGTGCATCTGATGAGCAGCTTGACTTCCCCGTTGTGTATGCCTCGGCGGTAAATGGTTATGCGCGCTATGACGCAAATGACGACAATATGGACATGGTTCCGTTGCTTGATACCATTTTGAAGGAAGTTCCTTGCCCTGACGTTGACCTGGAAGGTCCGGTTGCACTTCAGGTTTGCACGGTTGACCACAGCAGTTACGAAGGCCGCATCGGTGTTGGTCGCTTGCACAGCGGCACCATTCATGAAAAAGAGCAGGTGCTGGTAAACAAGGCTGAAGGCGAACCGTATAAGGCACAAATTCGCAAGGTTTATACCTTCGAGAATTTGGGTAAAACCGAAGTTCCCGAAGCTCATGCAGGCGATATTGTTGCTGTTATTGGTATCGAAGACGCTGATATCGGCGATGTTATTACCGACCCTGAAAACCCTGTTGAAATGCAAGCGATTAAGGTTGAAGAACCCACTATGTCGGTTGTGTTCGAAGCTTCCACGAGCCCTCTTGTTGGACGCGAGGGTGACATCGTAGGCGCACGTCAGCTCAAAGAGCGTTTGATGAAGGAAAAAGAAAGCAATATTTCCATGCGCATCGAGGAAACCGAAGATAAGTCTGGTGTGAAGGTTGCTGGTCGTGGCGTTTTGCATCTTTCTGTTCTGATGGAATCCATGCGTCGCGAAGGCTTTGAGTTCCAGGTTGGTCGCCCGCAGGTTGTGTATAAGACCGATGAGGCTGGCAATAAACTTGAGCCGATCGAGGAAGCAACTATTGACGTCCCTAATGATTATTCAGGCAAGGCTATCGAAGTTATGGGCACCGCTGGTGGCATCATGGAAGATATGTCTTCCGATGAATCGATGACGCACCTGGTGTTTGCTATTCCTTCGCGCGGCACGATGGGCCTTAAGACGCGCATTTTGAACGCTACCCATGGCGAAGCTGTGCTGTTCCATCATTTCCGTGAATACGGCCCGTATTCAGGTGAAATGGAAGGCCGCAAGAATGGTGGCATGATTGCCATGGCTACCGACAAGGCTGTTGCGTATGCTCTTGATACGCTGCAGCAGCGTGGCCGTTTGTTTGTTAAGCCTGGCGATGATTGCTACGAGGGCATGATTGTTGGCGAATCTGCCAAAGAAGGCGACATGGTTGTTAATGTGTCTAAGACTAAAAACCTTGGCAACCAGCGCTCTTCTACTGCCGATAAAGCAATTCAGCTGACTCCGCCGGTCACGTTTACGCTTGAAGAGGCTCTTGAGTACATCGAAAACGACGAGCTTGTTGAAATTACGCCCGAGTCAATTCGCCTGCGTAAGCGTATTCTTTCGACTATTGATCGCAAGAAGGCTAGCAAAAAATAACTAAAGAGCCTGCAATAAAGGTAGGCAGGCTGTTGGGCTTGGCTATAAAGAAGGCTACAAAGAAGGGAAAGAGTGCTGCTCTTTCCCTTCTTCATTTGGGTTTTTCTACAACAGATGATGTATTTACCGCAGATAACTGTGAAGCGTCGATGGGTATATTGTGCTTGAATCGGTAGAATTCGCCAACTGTGGGAAAATGCGTCTGTTGCATTACTCCACTTTGGCTTGCGTTGGTTTGCGCAGGTCAGTTTGAGGAAGGTTTATATGAAGGTTTCTAAGCTTGCAAAAACCTTGTGCGCTGTCAGCCTTTCGGCTGTGTGCGTTATGGGCGTCGCTGGTTGCTCTAATAACAACAACAACAGCAACAATAGCGATCAAGGTGCCGTTGCGGCATCTATCAATGGTGTAAACATTTATGAGAACACTATTACTGATTACATCCAGGCTATTCGTGAACAGTCTTCGCTTACCGATGAAGATTCTTGGGGCGAATATCTCGCACAGATGGGCACTACGCCTTCCGAAGTACGTGAGCAGATCATTGACAACTACGTTTCTCGTGAACTGATCAAAGAAGGTGCTGAAGAAAAGGGCATCACCATCGATAGCGCTGAGATTGACAGCTATGTCGACAAGATGAAGGCCAACTACGACAGTGATGAGAAGTGGCAGGAAGCCCTCACTTCTGCTGGCATGACCGAGCAGGAATATCGCGACGAAATTGAACTGCAGCTGAAGGCTAAGGAACTTTATGCTACGTTCGCTACAACTGACGAGCCGAGCAGCGAAGATATGCTGCAGTATGCTCAGATGTATGCAAGCGCATATGATGGAGCTAAGCGTTCTTCTCACATCTTGTTCAGCTCCGATGACCAGGCAACTGCTCAAGAAGTGCTGAATAAGATTAACTCTGGCGAGCTTGATTTCGCTGAGGCTGCTAAGCAATATTCCACCGACACGACGTCTGCTGAAAATGGCGGCGATGTGGGTTGGGACAAGACCAGCTCGTTTGTGACCGAGTACACTGATGCTCTAAACGCTCTTTCAAAAGACCAGGTGAGCGGTCTTGTGACAAGCACCTATGGCATTCATATCATCAAGTGCACTGACGTGTACAATGCTCCGAAAGTAACTGGCGATGATGGTACTGAAACGGTAAAGGTTACCAGCATCGATCAGATTCCTTCCGAGTGGCAGGAAACCATTAAGGAATCGCTGCAGTCTCAGAATCAGTCCACTGCTTATCAGAATTGGCTGACCGAGAAGAAGAACAGCTCTGACTTGACTATCAATGACATGCCTTCTGACGTTTCTTACAACGTTGATATGTCCAAGTATCAGACCAGCTCGACCGACAGCAGCACTTCGACGAGCACTAGCAGCAGCTCTACCTCGACTGATTCAAGCTCGACAAGCACGTCGACTGATTCCAGCTCGAACTCCAGCTCGACCGACAGCTCTAGCTCCACGTCGACTGATAACAGCTCGAATTCTACGAACTCAAATTCGAACTCGAGCTCAACTGAGAATAAGACTTCCAACTAAAGAGTGTTTAGCTGAGAGTTTAATTCGAAGGGAACCCTCGTGCGAAGGGTTCCCTTCTTTTTTAAAAAGGGAAAGTGATGACTGATAGTACTGCAATGAGCGAACTACTTTTTGAATTGCATGACGCCGAGGTTGTGCGTGCTTCAAAGACGATTTTGCATGTGGATGATTTTAGCTTAGGGCTTGGCGAAAACATTGCAATCATTGGCCCAAACGGTGCGGGTAAATCAACGTTTGTGAATCTGATCACGCGTGAGGTTATGCCGTTGTATCGCGAAGAACCACCCGTGAAGTTTATGGGTAACCCTCGTGCGATGCTCACTGATGTAAAACGTGCGCTGGGCATTGTTTCTTCGACCATGCAGTCGCAAATTAATGTGCATCTTCCTGCTGTAGACATTGTGGAAGGCGGCCTGTTCGGTACATTAGGCCTGCCTCGGCACGTGCAGCCAACAGAAAAGAGTCATGCTCGTGCTCTTGAGGCAATGGATATGCTTGGGGTGGCAAACCTTGCCGGCCGGGACATTCTGACGCTTTCGAGTGGCCAGGCGCGTCGTGTGCTGATTGCGCGTGCGCTTGTACATGACCCGTCAACAATGCTGCTTGATGAGCCTTGCACGGGCCTTGATCCAGAGGGCATGTATTATGTTCGCTCTTCGATGCGAAAGCTTGCTCAAGCGGGCAAAGGAATCGTGCTGATTACGCACTATCCTGAAGATATTATTCCTGAAATTGGAAGGCTGGTTCTTATTAAAGACGGCAGGATCTTCGCAGATGGTCAAAAGGATCAAATGCTTACCGATGACATGATGGGCAGACTTTTTGGCGTACCTTTGAAGGTTGCGCGAAGTGGGCAAAACAATGAGTATTTTTCTCTTGTGAGCTCATATTAAATGTTGTAGAATACCAATTCGCTGCACACAAACTTGTAAGCAAACTCGCAAGGCAGCGTTTGAGCAAGCGGAGAGATGACCGAGCTGGCCGAAGGTGCACGATTGGAAATCGTGTATACGCCACAAGCGTATCTGGGGTTCGAATCCCCAT
>CAVEUW010000050.1:0-13306 GCA_963619015.1 Senegalimassilia sp.
CATTACGGCGAAGGCGCCACGCGCGCTTCGGTGGAAGAATCGCTGCGCAAGCTTAAGACCGACTACATTGACCTGGTGCTTTTGCATCAGCCTTTCGGTGATGCGTTCGGCGCTTGGCGCGACTTGGTGAAGCTTTACGAGGAAGGCAAGGTGCGCGCTATCGGTATCTCGAACTTCTACGTTGACCGCATGGTTGAATTTTGCGAGTTCAACGATTTGAAGCCTATGGTCAACCAAATGGAGCGCCATCCCTTAAACCAGAACACCGAGCTTCAGGAATGGGAGGCCAAGTACGGTATCGTGTCTGAGGCCTGGGCACCGTTTGGCGAGGGCCGCGGCGGTTTGTTCGAAAACGAAGTGCTTGCCCAGATCGGTGCTGCGCATGGCAAGTCGACTGCGCAGGTGATGTTGCGCTGGAACTTACAGCGTGGCGTGGTGGTTATCCCGAAGTCGGTGCATCGCGAGCGCATGGAGGAAAACCTTGATGTGTTTGATTTTGAGCTGACCGCCGAAGAGATGGCGCAGATTGCCGCGCTGGACACCAAAACCTCCAGCTTCTTTAGCCATGCCGACCCCAACATGATTCAGTGGTTTGCGCAGATCATCGAAGAACGCAAGAGCAACCACGACTGCCGTCAGGACAAGAAGAACTGGTAGCCATATCTTGGGCGCTGTTGTCGTACGCAGCGATGATTCTTGAATTGACGAATACGCATTGACGACGGCTTAAGGGCGCTGTTGCGGCGTTTTGCGTTCGTGCTGCTAGGTAATTTTCAAGTGCAGAAATGAGGAATGAATATGAGTAACGAATTTATTTCAAGAAGGAACTTTGTGAAAATCGGTGGTGCTGCTGCTGCGACGTTTGCCATGGGCGGGTTGCTATCTGCTTGCGCATCCTCCGATCAGGGCGGGACGTCAAACTCGAGTGGCAGCCAGGCGCAGCAATCTAATGCCACCGGCAGCCAGGCGCAGCAATCGTCGCAGTCGTCTGCAAGCACGCAAGAGACCCCTGAAAGCGGCTCTGGCAAGATTCTAGTTGCCTACTATTCCGCCCAGGGCCACACTCGTGCTGTGGCCGAAACCGCAGCCGACGAACTAGGCGCCGACCTGTTTGAAATCGTGCCCACGCAGGTGTATTCAGAATCGGATCTGGATTGGACGAACTCTAGCAGCCGCGTATCGGTTGAGCACGATAACGAAAGCCAGCGCGACGTGCCGCTCGTAAAGACTGCGCCCGACAACTGGGCCGATTACGACACGGTGCTTGTTGGATACCCCATCTGGTGGGGAATTGCCGCCTGGCCGTGCGACCACTTCGCAGCGGACAACAACTTCGCCGGAAAGAAGGTTATCCCGTTCTGCACTTCTTCGTCATCGGGCCTTGGGCAAAGCGGGCAGTTGCTGGCAAGCGCTGCCGGCACGGGCGACTGGCAGACCGGCCAGCGTTTCTCGTCAAGCGCATCCGATACCGAAGTGCGTACCTGGGCAAAAAGCTTGTGAACGGTACTTGGTGTTGCCGGTGTTGATCCGGATGCTGAACGAGAGGTAACGCGCGGTACGCGGTCTTATCGCGGTTTCGTGCTGGACAACGTGCTCCATTCCGCCGAAGCGGGTGAAATTCATTTCAACCTGTATGTGCCCGAGAGCTATGACGGCACCGAAAACGTTGCTTTATTCGTGACATTGCCGGGGTATCAAGGCTTGTACTTTCAAGGCGTTGGCATGAACCTTGAAACCGAGGACTTTGGCTTTGAAGCGCAGGATTACGACCCGAAAATGATCGTGCTTGCGCCGCAGTTGTCCGATTGGGGCGAAACTTCGGCGCGGCAAACCATCGCCCTGGTCGAATGGATGTTGCGAGCCTATGCAATCGATGCGAAACGCGTGTTTCTTGAAGGTTATTCCGGAGGCGGCGAGACGCTGTCGATTGTTATGGGTATGTCACCTAAGCTGTTCAAGCGGGCGCTATTCTGCGCGTCAAAATGGGATGGTGATTTGTCCGTCTTAGCTGAAGCGCGCGTCCCTGTGCGCTTGGTTGTCGGCGAGGGCGATGAGTACTACGGGGCCAACCCGGCGCAGCAGGCGGCCGAAGAGCTTATGTCGCTTTACCGATCTCGGGGCGTAACCGATGTGCAAATAAGCAAGCTTGTTACGTTGGATGTGAAACCTACCAGCTACTTTTCTGCTGGTGGGGTAAGCAACCAGCATGGGCATGGCGGTGCATTGTTTTGCCGTGATAACGAAATAATGGGCTGGCTCTTTGAGGATTAGTTTGTCTGCTGAATTTGTCGGTCGGCTTCTGAAGTTGAATACGTAAGGTTTGATTAGTAAATGGCAAAACCGCGAAAAGCGATACTGAAAATCGCCGTTGATGCGGGCATGGTTGCAATCATGCCCGCGTTAATGGCGTACTCGCTTCTAGGTGAGCATGTCCATGGGCGCATTGGCGCAATTGCAGGCGTTCTGTTCGTTGTGCATCTTTGGTTAAACCGCGCATGGATTGCTGTGGCATTTCGCGGTAGGTACAACCTATTGCGTATTGCCCAAACGGTGCTTGCGGTTGCCGTCTTGCTTGCGATACTTGTAACCATGCTTTGCGGCATCGGGGTTGCTCGTTCGCAAGTAGGCGGGCTGCCGCTATGGATTGACGCTTCTTTGGTAGAAGTTGCACATATAACGGCAGCTCATTGGGCGTTTGTTTTCATGTCGCTGCATTGCGGGCTCAATTGGCCGCGTATTGCTCGGGCATTTTCTGCTACGGCGGCTGGGCGTAAGCCGGGCCGTACGCCTGGGCGTAAGCCGGGCAAGATTGGGTTGTTCGTTGTCGTTACGGTGGTTTCGGCATACGGGGTTGTAGCTTTTTTCACACGTGAGACCTGGCGATATCTGCTTGGCCTCAACCATTACGCATTCGTCGACTTTATGGAACCTGCCTGGCATTGCATGCTCGAATACCTGGCGATAATGATCGCCTTCGCAGTGCTTGGCGCCATAACGGGCAGACTCTTAAGCGGCCGAACTTCATCAACGGCTTCTTAAGCGGCCGAAAGCCATCAAAAACAGAGCCGTGCTAATTATCAGCAAGGGTTAACCAACGCACGAATTCGTTACTTCTTCCGTGGTGCCTTGAAGCAACTGGCGTCGTGCGAATTGATTACGCCGACTGCCTGTAAGTATGCGTATATAACCGTTGTGCCCGTGAATTTCATGCCGCGCTTTTTTAGGTCCTTGGAAATGTTGTTGGAAAGCTCAGAGCATGTAAGCCCTGTTTCATAGACGACCTTTCCGCAGGTCCAGCGCCAGAGGTATTCGGCGAAACTGCCGTACTCCTGCTGTGTGTCGCGAAAAACGCGAGCGTTGGTGACGGCTGCCTGAATTTTCAGGCGATTTCGCACGATGCCGGGGTTGTTTCGCAGCGCTTCTAGCTTGTTTTCGTCATATGCGCAGACGGCTTCTAGGTCGAAGCCATCGAAGGCCTTGTAGAAGGCATCACGCTTGTTCAGTATGCACTCCCACGACAAGCCAGCCTGAAAGCATTCCAAGATAAGCATTTCAAACAGCTTGTGATCGTCATGGACGGGCACGCCCCATTCTTCATCGTGATAACGAACGTAGCGCGGATTGTTGGGGTTTGCCCAGCAGCAACGTATTTTTCCATCTGACCATTCCATTTGCGCTTACCGTTCGTTTTGACTTTGCTTAGTAATCGCTTTAACCAGCATGTCTACGTCATCTGAGCGCGTTGCCCAGCTGGTGGCGAAGCGAATCGCCGTACGTCCGTCCGCTATGCGCTCGCCGTAGGAATACGTGGCGATTTGCGATATCGCTTCTAGCTGTTCGTCGTTGACCAGGAAAAACACTTGGTTTGTAGGGGAGTCGAACAAAAGCTCGTAGCCCGCATCAAGTAGTCCTTGCTTTATACGGGTCGCCGCCGAAAGAGCAGATTCGCCGATACGTTGGTAGAGGTCATCTTCGAAAAGCACCTCGAATTGAATGCCTGTGATACGCCCCTTAGCTAACAGCGCGCCGTGTTGCTTGATTTGCGTGAAGAGCCTTGGCGCAATTGAGGGGTCAGGAATAACTACAGCCTCGCCGAATAGGGCGCCGCATTTGGTGCCGCCGATGCAGAAAGCATCTGTCAGGCGTGCAAGATCGCAAAGCGTTACATCGTTTTCCGGGGCTGCTAAAGCATAGGCAAGTCGGGCCCCATCCACGAAAAGCTTCATTTCGTGCGCTTTGCACACGCGCGAAAGCGCCTCGAGCTCTTCGAGCGTGTAGAGGGTGCCATATTCAGTTGGGTGAGAGAGGTATACCATTCCTGGCTGCACCATGTGAAAATGGTTCTCATCGATTTCCCAATCGCGGGCGCAGGCTTCTACCTGATCAGCTGTGATTTTGCCCAGGGTGCCGGGAAGCTCGATAACCTTATGGCCGGTGAATTCTATGGCGCCAGCTTCATGTACGCTTACATGCCCGCTTGTTGCGGCTACAACGCCTTGCCAGGTGGGAAGCATAGCATCGATGGTCACAGCATTCGCCTGGGTGCCGCCCGCCAAGAATTGCACCTCGGCGTTCGGGGCGTTGCATGCATCGCGAATGAACTGCCTGGCGCGTTCGCTATGCTCGTCTAGCCCGTAGCCTGCGGACTGCTCCATGTTGGTTGCAACAAGACGCTCCATGATCGCCGGATGCGCGCCCTCCATGTAGTCGCTTGCGAAATGTAATGGTTCATTGGTCATTTCTAAACCTGTTTCCTTGGTAGGTGCTTTCGGAAATGTTTGCCCGCTGGTGGGTTTAAATCCGCCTTTACGCCTTGGCATTCTTAATAAACTTATTGCCAATCCACTGCGTCAGCATACCGAAGAGGGTGCAGAGTACCATGCTGCCTAGACCAGCGATAATCTTGAGTCCTATGTCTGTGCTGGGGATAAGGGCCATGAAGTAGACGTCTGAGACGATAGGCATGCCCAAAAGTTCGTGGAAGGCCACGCCGAACAGTGTGATGGAGAATATATGCCACCGATACACAGACATGCTGTTTTTGCCGAACTGAAGCAGCACCGAGCTGTTTGGAATCACATTTTGTAGAAGGCTTATCACTAGCATGAAGAAGAAAACTGCGCCGAATGAGCCGAAGAATAAGGTTAGGACGCCGCCGAAGGAGAAGTTTCCGTAATAACTAGAGATCATTGCGGCTTTTATAAGCCCTGCGCGATTTAAGGCAATTGCTACGATAAGGCCGGTTAAGGCAATGTAGGCAAATTCTTTCTTTCTTTTGAAAATACCCCATGCATTGCAGTTGAAGCCCACAATCATACAAGCACAAGCGAAGAAACCTCGGCCGATGCCCCACGGGTATTGAATGCCGCCCCAAAATGTTTCGGTCCAGGCAAGGAAAAGGAAGGCTGTGATGGCTGGGATATCGTTCCAAGCATCGCGGCGAATTTTCTCTTGGTAGACAGCGAACATGATCGATCCCGTGAACATCGCGGGCAAGAACCATAGGGCACTAGTTGAGGGCGTGCCAAGTTCAATAACTCCCTCTATGGTTTCGCGATAAGTAACCGGCGTGATGAAGTCCAACGTAATCTGCAAGATGCTTCCTGGCATGAAATTTGAGCCCCATATGCCGTTAATCAAGGGTGCTAGCGCGATGGTGCTATCGCAATATCCGAAATAGTTGGCGCGAAACAGTTCAAATAGAGAACCTGCGGCAAGCGTGATCCAGAAGGGGATGATAAGTCGCTTGAAGCGTGAGCGGATAAAAGCGCCGATTGGTCTTCCCGTTTTGTACCAGTAGCCCGAGAAGAAGAAGAAACCAACCATGATCCATGCGCCGGAAATGGGAAACTTGATGCCGAGGTGGTCGAATACAACGAACAAGATAAGGAAGCATTTTGCGTAATCAAATAAATTATCACGTTGTGCAGTGGCCACTCAGTGTCCTTTCGCTCGGTTTGCCTAATGCACGCTGGCTCCGTGCTCGCATAGGCGAGCTACGCCTTATAGCATCATGGCGTCTAGCTATTATAGGCGCTCGCGTTGCGGTGACCGGCGAATATTGGCGCTCGCGTTGCGCTGACCGGTAAATGACGCATTCGCTCAGGCAACTCAAATGTTCCTAACCCAACTCAAGATATAATAATGACTATGTTTATCGCCTAGCCTTTTAGGAGCACTGCCATGGGACATGCAGAGAATCCGAGCTCGAATAGCGACATCATTTCTAAAGCTACCAATCAGGATAGGATCGATATTTCGCCTGTTCCGGGTATTTCGAGGCGTGCCTTCGTGCAAAGCTCTATGGCATTGGCTTCCGGAATAGCGCTTGCCTGTTTGGATGGCGGCGATGTATTTTCCGCAGTTCCTTGCTTTGCGGATGAAGTAGATAGCGCGAACGCGACTTTATCTGGTGCGGAAACCAAGATCGTAATCGTGCGCCCAACTCAAATCGGAATCGTTGCCTATGACGTTACGAACCCGAGCGCGCCCGTTGCCGTTCCCGACTGTAAGGTAACTATCTATTCTCGCTACAACAAGAAAACGCTAAGCGGCACGACAAACGCCGAAGGCAAGATTGTGTTGGACATCGTGGACCTGGCCGAGCGCGACGACGAAGGTAACATTGAGGATATCCCAGAGTTCAACGGCACGATAACCATTGAAAAGCAGGGCTACAGAGACGTTGTTATTCCATTAGCTCGAATAACCGGACACACTGCCCTTATCGCGCCTACCCGTCCTTTGGACGGCCTTCCGTATTTTAGAAGCCTCACGTTAAATGAGTGGGATATTCAATATACGGCGCCCGATTTCCGTTATGACGCATCGAATACGGAAACCCAAACCATAGCAGGTGAGCTTTACCTGCCGGACGAAAACGCAGACGTAAGCGCTTCCCTTGTGATTGAGAATGCTGGCGTTGAAAAAACTCTCGGTGATTTTAAGGTTGTAAGCAAAGAGGGCCATATAGCGAAGGTTCAGATTGCCGGAGACTATTTAAATAGCGGCAAGGACTATGTATTCAACGACGTCAACGTACCAAAAGTCGTGTTTTCCTATGACAGCAAGAAAAGCGTTGCCGCATTGTCCAGCAATTCTTCCAATGACTCCGCTTCGGCCAACGGCAAAGACGAAGACAAAAAAGACAAGAGGAATTTCCTCGTAGAATACTTCTCCTTGATTACAAGAGAAACTCCTATTCCTAAAAACAGAGAAGAGGATAAAGTTATCGTGCCATCGGCCTATGGTACGTCCGCAAACTTTTTTAAGTTACCTGATGACTTCATTAAGCCGTTTGGCGGTTCCGAGCTGAGCATCTGGAAGCCTGAAGTTTTCCTACATATCTCTGCTTCGCCTTTTGGCTACCTTATGATTGGCGTCGGCTATAACAGCATCATGACAAAAGCAGATGACGGTAAGTTTCTGAACAGCGATTCATGGAAATCAGCGCCGTCGGATAGTATCAAGGGCTACTATAAGAGTGAGATTAATAGCCAATTCAAGCAGCTTGATGCGTATATCGAACAGCAGACAAATCCCAACGATCCTAGGAAAACAAAACTTGCATCGGTTAGGTATATCCCAAAGTTTAAGGTAACGATTTCAATCCAGGCATTTGCGTGCGGTGAATACAAATACAAAAATAAATATTGGCAGCTTTCGTTATCTTTTGTCGCTTCAGTTGCTTTTACGGCAATGTTTACATTTCAGTTCGGAATTCTATTTGTACCAGTATTTATACAAATCTCACCATCGCTAGCGTTTAAGTTTGCTTTGCGCCTTGGCGGAACGGCAGAAAGTTTAACTACACTGTCATTTGGAACCCCTCAAAACGACACAGCGGGATTAGGTGGAAGTTTCAGCATCTCCCTAACACTTGGTGTTGGCATTGCGGGCTTTGTTTCGGGGTCGGTAACGGGGTCAGGGTATGTTTGCTTTTTCCTAAACTACGCATCATCCCCACGTAAAAAAGCAACTCCGCGGGTTATGGCAGGATATGGGGGACACGCATTTTGCACCATACAGGTTTTCATTGCTAAGTACACATTCCCAATTGCTGATTACGATAAACCTCAGGCGTACGACTCGGACTATGCAGGAGATAATAAAGATAAGGTTGAAGAAGCTCTGAAGGCGGGAGACGAAAAAACCGCAGCTGAACTGTTAGGCGAAGACGTTCTACAGCTTCTTGGCGTTAACTCCAACAACACAAGCCTTACCGGAGCCTGGGGCGAGATGCCCTCGTTCGAGGAGCTGAAGCAAAATGCGGTTATCGTCACGAATGCGGAGCGCTTGAATTCCAAGGAGTTTGAGCTTTCTGCAAGCGTACGAAACGCAAAGCCGCCGGTAGCTATTGAGCATGTTTTAGTTGATTCATCTTCGAATACGGCTGAATTGCTGACGGTCGACACGGGAGACGTCATAAGCAATTTTAGCGAGGAAGATCAGATTTATGCCACCTTGATTGTTCCAAACGACCCTGATTTCGACCCTTTTGATGCATCGTATGTCCCTGATACAAGCTACCTTCCAAGCTATGAATACACAGGAACCATGCACCAATCACTCCAAGCAACGGCTGATGCTGGCGTGGAAGGAATTTCGAGCAACGACTTCGGTGGGGTTAAGCCAACCGTTGACGATTTGCTGTTCGAAACGGTGACGAGCAACCCGCGTATGAAGGTCTTCAAAACCAAGTATGATCGCATTGTTATGTTCAGAATTGCCAACGTAGACGTTGGTGGGGGACAAATCAGAAGCAGGCTCGTTTATCATTTGCTGAGGGATGGTAATTGGACTCGCCCCTATGTGGTTGAATTCGATCCGCAAATTTCAGGTGTTGACCGCGTTGACATGTTCGACGCAGATTTCGATATCGCGGAAGCCCGTGGCCGGGCCGGAAACAGCCTCATAGTCATTAACTTAACGAGTGCCACGTATGAAAACGGAGACAATTCGACGTTTGTTGAGGCGATTCAAGCACGGTATGCGTCTCTGATTACGCTTATTGATAGCTACTCTGAAGAAAGCCCCTTGCAGGTAGACCCTTCTATGACCTGCAATCTAGTCATTACGGAAAAAGGCAGCACTATATCAGAGCCGGCAATATGCGCATATTCCGACGAGCTGTCCGTTGTGGGTACAAATGATTTCTGCATCTTTGCAACGGTTATCAGGAAGACCGTCACTGAAAACGGTATAGGCACCTCTCGTAGGCGAGCATTTTTCGGCAGGTGGGAATATAACGTAGAGAAAGGCCAAGATGTATTCAGGGTTGATCTTTGCCGACAGGTGATTAATCGCGGGGATTTGACAAAGCTTTTCCCCGTATACCTTGAAGACGATTATGCTCCAAGCCCGAAAAGCGCGTCTAAGGTCCGCAGCGCTGCAGGTGCAATTGTTAGCGATGGCACTTGTTATATATGCAGGTATGCAGCAACGTATAAAGATGAAGTGCCTCGTTCGAATAACTTCGTGTCCTTCAATGAAGACCTTGTTGCAAGTTCAGACGAATATCATATTGACAAGATTTACCGCTTTGGGGCGGATCAGGGTGTTTTGCTAGCAAGTTGCAAGATCAACGGCGAAAACGGGGAAGATACGACAGGTATTTTCAAGCTAGAGTTCGATTACAAAAACGGCGGCGAAATAAAGTTCACCAATATCGGAGATACCTCAGGATTTGTGTCTGATTTTGTCTCTGACCCAGACGGCCACTATCTGTTCTACGCCGAAAATGTAGACGGCAAAACCGGGCAGGAATACAAAATTAACAAGGAAGACGGAAGCGTTGAGTCGATCGAGGACATCGTAGAGCATAAGTACTACATTAAGGCGGTTGCCTATGTTCAAGGGCTTTTCACAAAGCCGTTCGTGTTTGCCGAGCTCAACCATGCGGCCGACAATTTAGCTGCAGCATGTGTGGACAATGAGTATGTTACGTTCATGGCGGACGACATCGTAGATATGTCGAAAAGCATTTCGAACATATACGACGTTCGAGTGCCTTTCGTTAAGTGCATAACCCCTGTAGCGCTCGCAAGCGTAGACCCGTTCTGCTTCTCGGGTGAGGAATGCATGTTCTCCGTGGATATCAGGAATAACGGTAACGTGGTTGCAACTTCAGCTACGTTTAATTTTGTGGACGTTAGCACCGGGAAAACCATTGATTCCAAGGTTGTGGATTTTGCCAAGGACGTTGTGAAACTCGAGCAGGTTGACGGAGAGGCCGAAGTTGCACAAGTTGATGACAACGTGCTAGCTACCCAATATGGAACCTATAACACGGAAACGTGGAATGATTCTAGCTTGATGTTTGCTAACCCTCTTGTTGCAGATAACGGGACTAACGTGCTCACACCGGGCGAGACCGAATCCTATCGAGTTAGTTTTAAGATTCCCGAGGATTGGGCGGATGAAAGGATTGTCCGCGTCGACATAAGCGACATCAAGTATTTGGTGCCGTCTAATGCTGATAACCTTTTAAGGGCAGAAGAGGATGTTGAGGTCCAAACCTACTATATCGACGAAGCTGACGTTCCTACCGAAACGATAAGCATTGCTGATGAGGCCGATGTGGACACTTCTCGCCTTGCGAGCGGAGAGGTTAAAACAACCCAAGCGTCGGATGACGGCCAGACTAAGTCTGATGGCGATAAACAGACTATTCCCGAAGACAAAGGCCAAGATATTTCTGGAAACGGGGATTCTGTCTCTGAAGGTTCTCAGTCGAAATCTACTCGTGTTGCTGCAACGGGCGATGCAACAGGAAAAGCTGGCGTTGCAATGGCTGCACTTGGTGCGGCTGCAGCAGGGTTTGCTGCATATAGCCGCCGTCGTGAAAAGCTAGAGAGGCAAAGCGCCGGGTTGACCGATATAGACGAAACTACGCAGGATGACTAATAGGCTCGCGTCGCTTCACGCAGCGCTGCATCACCGCGATGATGTGATTGATGTCATCCTCGCTTATCGGTTTGCTCTATGGCGTTTATGGTGCCAATAAGCGTGAAGGAGCGGAGCAACACGGATGGCGTTTCGTGTCGAGTTGAGGGCGCGTTTTAGGAAGTATTCTTGTCCCGCAGGTGCAAAGGCGGAGCGTTTCCTGAGTCCGCTCGCCGAGCGAGCGGACTCAGGAAACCTAATTTAGTAGTTAAGATTTGAAGCTGCTATTTGTTCTCGTTGCTCCCGAGTGAGCCGGACGCCCTTAGGGAAAATTATGAACTCAGGATACTTTTCTGCCGCAGTAGACGCTATCTTTTTCGCATCTTTGCAGTCGGTAAAAAAAGTTATCTTCGAGTAAGGGTCGGACAGCGTTGGGTCTACGTAAAGCCAGTACATCTCGTTATCCACGATTCTCAGTAGAAAGCTGAAATTTTTCTCCTCCTCGCCACGAAGAACCCCACATACGACAAATTGATGATTAGGGTTTTTGTCCCTTTTGGAGGCCGCACCAGAGCCTGCCCCCATGGGCTCAAAATTTTCTGCGTCATTCGGGTCAATTCCGCAAATTTCTTCCCAGTCTGGTACTTCGTACATACTTAGTCCTTTCAGATGATGCGCCATCTTTGTAAAAGCGAGAAGCTTGGCTGTTTTCGCTGTGATGCGCCTTAACTCATAAAATAAATGACAGTACGGAATATATCAAATTATTTAGCAGCACTCTTCAAGCACAACCCCGTCCCATTCCAGAATAATGCTCTTGGCTTCTTCCCACTCGGCGCGGGCAGCGGCCTTCGTGAGGTCGTCGTAGTGCGGATTAGCCTCAAGTTGGTACGCCGGCTCCATACGTCCGCGCTGGCTACGGATGAAAACCCACCACATGCCAGCGGGGGTCTCGAGCAAGGAGCTTGCCGGTTTGTTGGCGCGCACGGCAAAATAGTTCGCGGTTCGCTCGTCTTGGAATGCCAAAACGAGCTGCGTATCGCAGTTGCCGATAATCGAATTTGCCGCAGGCTCGCCATAGCGCGCCTCAAGCTGGCTGACGGTTTGGCAGATGAGCGTGCAGCTTATTTCACGGCTGCGGATCACGGACAGCACGTCGTCCATGTTCGGCAGGTAGAGGTTGGCGAAGTCGTCGAGCACGAAGCGTACGGGCACCGGTAGGCGATGGTCTGCATAGTCGTTATCGGCCGAGTCGCACAGGGCGCAAAAGGCCTGGCGCACGAACATGCTCGTAAGCCTATCTAAGCTTCGGTCCATGTCGTTCACGGTGACGAAGAGGGCGCGCTTTTTCTGCCCGAACAAGCGGAAATCTATCTGCTTCGGATGCCGATATGCACTCATGACCTCGGGAAAACCGAATGCCATGAGGTTTGCCGCGATGATGCCCATGATGCTTGCATGCATCTTCGTGGCGCCGCAGGTGACCATCGCGCGATGGTACACCCCTGGCGAATATGCTTCCGGATCATCTTCCTCTAGCTGCTCAAACAAGGCGTCGGCGTTGCCGTTGCACGATTGCTCGAACACCCTAATCACCGAACCCATGTGCCACTCTTCGCTTGGCAGGGCCTCGAACACGTAGGCGATGAACGCGCTTAGATAGTTGGCTGCCGCGAGGGGCCAAAACGGGTCGCTCTCGTGGGCTTCAACGGGGCAGATTGCCGATGCGATGGTGATGATGTCCTGGAATACCGGGCGACCTTCATCGTCGAAGCGAACGTGGGCTATGGGGTTGTAGCCCACCGTGCCACCTATGCGTGTGAAGTCCAGCTGGTCAACCTCGTAGCCGGCCTCGGCAAGGTAGGGGCCCACCTCGCGGTACAGGCTTCCTTTGCAGTCGATCACGATGTAGGAGCCCTGGGCCTGCATCAGGTTGGGCTTTACGTGGTGGCGCGTCTTTCCGCCACCCGAGCAACCCAGCACCAAAACGTTGTTGTTCAAGCCCGTTTTCCAGGTGTCGGTTTCCAGCTCCGTTTTCGATGTGAGCAGAGTCTTGCCTTGATAAGCGCTTCGGTCGGCAGGCTTTGGCGTGAAAGGTTCGTCTGTTAAGACGTAGATGGGTTCAAGCGTGGTTTTGGATTCCGTTTTAGTCATGATTTCCTCCTCGAGGAATCTGGGGATGTTGGGTTAGAGATTGCGGATGACGCGATCGGCCAAATGCGCGGCAACGGCCTCGTCGGCCTCGAAATAGGTATCGCGAGCCGTGAGGTCGAACACCTCTTCGAGAGACATCCCGGTGTGCTCGGAGATGACCTGCGCCGTGATGTCGCGGATGCGCATCAGGTCGTCAGCGCGAGCCTTTACCGATAGCGCGCTTCCGCCCACGCCGCCCGAGATGAGCGGGTCGTGAATCATGACGCGG
>CAVEUW010000051.1:0-12356 GCA_963619015.1 Senegalimassilia sp.
ATCCATGCCAGCATAGACCTGCATCGAATCTGCGCTTACCACTTCCCCATCAAGGATACAGGCCATCTCTTGCGCAACATCGGTTTTTCCAGATGCTGTAGGCCCCACAACACAGACAACAGGGCGTTTGAGACCAAGCGGGTTTTTGATATTGCTAGTTTTGGCTTCCATCAACAACTTCGCCAGCCAGGTACCAAGTTTTAGCTTCGTTTACATGCACAGGCACAATCGTGCCGCACAGATCTTCAATCGTCTTACCTTCAGGGATAGGCGCATGAACTGTTTGGTTTTTAGGCGATTTGCCAGACAGTAAGCTGGCATCACGTTTTGATGCCCCTTCAACCAACACATCAACGGTCGTATCAAGATCAACTTGATTACATTGATAAGCGTGCTTTTGAACGATATCAACTAAGCTATCAAAGCGCTGTTGGATAACTTCATGAGGAGTATTGTCTTCAATCTTTGCAGCAGGGGTGCCCTCACGCTTGGAATAAATGAAAGTAAAGACCTGGTGGTACCCAATTTCATCAACTAGGCGCGCAGTATCGTCGAAATCTTTCTGTGTCTCACCAGGAAAGCCAACAATAATATCTGTCGAAAGTGCAATATCAGGACGCACAACACGAAGCTTTCGGACAAGCTCGCGATAATGATCTGAGGTATAGCGACGATTCATAGCAGCCAGAATTGCATCCGAGCCAGACTGCACGGGAAGATGAAGAGCAGGCATCAGCGAGCGCAGGGTACCAAATTGCGCTATCACTTCATCGGATAAGTCCTTCGGATGACTTGTAGCAAAACGTAGGCGTTCAATACCAGTTTTATCGAGCGCATCAAGCACTGCAGCAAAACGCGGGCTACCATACAAATCGCGGCCATAAGAATTTACGTTTTGCCCTAGAAGCGTAATTTCCTTAACACCAGCAGCGACATAGCGTTCAGCTTCGGAAACAATGTCTTCAAGCGGACGAGATTTTTCGCGACCACGTACATACGGCACAATGCAATACGAACAAAAATTGTTGCATCCAATAGTGATAGGAAGCCAAGCAGCCCATGAATGTTCACGTGATGTAGGCAGTTCAGTGGGGAATGAAGAAGAAGCATCGAGAACTTCGACTTGATGACCGCCCTCTTCAATTGCTCCCTGCAAAAGCCGCGGAAGGCTTGCTAAGTTATGCGTCCCGAAAACAACATCTAGGTGTGGAAGTTTTTGTGTAAGCTCTTCACCATCGCGCTGACCGATACAACCTCCAACAGCGACAATACGCTTTGATAAAGGAGAGTTTTCTCGAACGGGGATATTCTTAAGCGAAGCAACCTGACCATACAAACGAGTATCGGCGGCCTCACGAACACAGCAGGTCATATAAATAAGAATATCAGCGTCTTCAACCGTATCGACCATAAGAGCACCAAGGCCCTCAAGCATACCTCCAATGCGTTCGGAGTCATGCTTATTCATTTGACAGCCGAAGGTGCGGACGCAAAACGTCATATTCATAAAGGGAGTTTGCATAGCTCTCTCAGTTCGTAGTAGGGGTTGAATCTCGTATTATTCAGCAGAAGGAACCACTGATGAAACGCTATCACCATGAAGTAATTCAGGCTTAATAGCAAAGCGAATTGCTGTGCGATATTCACCATCAATGACGATGTCAGCAAATGAAGGGATGCATGCCACTTCAATTCCTACCGGAGATAAAAACCCTCGAGAAATCGCAATTGCTTTGACAGCTTGATTCACTGCACCAGCGCCTACTGCTTGTATTTCAACAGGAGTTCCGTCTTTTACCATTCCGGCAATTGCTCCAGCTACAGAAGCAGGAGAAGATTTAGAAGATACCTTAAGGCATCCAGATTCACTAAGTTGCGACATTGCTGCCATCGCCTTCTATTTCGTGGTACGAATAATGCTGTATTTTTTAGTTCAATTTAAGCGTTTTTGAATTGTAGCTGTTTGAAAGACGACCTGCAACTATGCAGGCAAGCATAACAACTTACTCCTCGTTAACAACAGGAATAGTGATTCGAATTGCATCTTTTCCAACTTGTATGGTTGCCGAAACATTCGGATTAAGGAAATATGCATCAGCAAGCCGTCTGTACGCCTGTTCAATTTCTGCAGTAAAGCGTCTTTTGTCATCATCAGAAACTTTCAGCTTCAAAGACTTATTCTTGTGACTCTTTGGCCTAAGTTTTGCTGTGGATGTAATAGCGTCGGTAGACAAACCAGCAATTGAAACTTGCTCAAGCAGCGAATTGATTGGTTCTATCGTGCCATCAAGTACACGTCTGGCAGAACGTTCAGACATGACCAAACCAAGCGATGCTGCAATTTGCTGAAAACAAGCAGGATCTGCCGCGCATGCAAGACGTTTACAAACAGGGATAGCATTTAGCGAATCCAAAGAACCTGCTTTAAGTGAAGTCGCTACCACCGATTTTGTGGCACGACCATACGATAGTAATACTGCGGCAATTTCAGTTGCAGAACCAAGAAAAACATTGCAGTGATTCCTGGATTCAATAGCAAACTCGCATGCTGTCCGTATAATATTTTTCGGCCCACGGACGACAACGTTTCCAGCTTCCGCCATTTCAAATGTGGGGAAAGTTGACTGGTCGGTTTTTTCGCCCAGCTTCAACGTATCAGCTTCAATAGAGAACGCAGAACCAAGGCCTTTGCCGGAAGTGAGTATCTGAGCAGTTTTTGTATTAACTGAAATTGAATAGAGGGCCATACCTCTACCATGTACCCCCCACTTATCCATATGCATTGAATCCAGTTTGGATGTCACGCGAGGCTCGAAAATTGCCGACTGCAAGTGATTAGGCACACCATCGCCATCATCAATCATGACAATATGACGAGTAGAGCTGGTCTTTCCAGTTGCGACAAAAATATTATGCGCATTGGCATCACGAGCGTTTCGAAGCATTTCAATAACAATGTCTTCGGATGAACGTATATCTTGCGCAGCCTGACGACGTTCAGCTTCAGAACTCCGAAGACGAACAAAGCCATCCCCGAGGTCGGTTTCGACTCGGAGATGGCTATCACCACAAACGTTTTCTACAAATTGTTCGAGCGAATCGTCCGGCATACCGCAAGCAACCTTTAAAACTTACTTAGCGATACCGATAGCGCGACTTTCGCGAATAACAACAACTTTAACCTGACCGGGGTACTGCATTTCGTCTTCGATACGCTTAGCAATATCGTGCGCAAGAACCGTCGTCGTAGCTTCGTCAACAACATCAGGTTCGACCATAACACGAACCTCACGGCCTGCCTGAATTGCATACGTACGCTCGACACCCTTGTAGGAATTGGCGATTTCTTCAAGCTTTTCAAGACGCTTAATGTAAGCATCCAATGTTTCTTTGCGTGCACCAGGACGAGCAGCAGAAACAGCATCGGCAGCTTGTACAAGCACATCAAGAACACTATTAGGCTCGACATCATTGTGATGCGCCTCAATTGCATGAACAATTGCAGGCTTTTCACCAAAACGACGTGCTAAATCAGCACCAATGACTGCATGGCTACCTTCAACCTCATGATCGACGGCTTTACCGAGGTCATGCAACAGGCCAGCGCGCTTAGCAGGAATGGGATCGAGGCCAAGTTCTGAAGCCATAACACCGGATAAATACGCAACCTCAAGCGAATGGTTCAAGACATTCTGACCATATGAAGTACGGTAACGTAAGCGTCCAAGTGTGTGTACCAGTTCTGGGTCAAGATCATGGATGCCAGTATCAAAAGCCGCCTGTTCACCAGCTTCCTGAACACGCTGGTTAACCAACTTCTCTGCCTTGCCAAACATTTCCTCAATGCGAGCTGGGTGAATACGTCCATCAGCAATGAGGTTCTCCATGGTCACGCGACCAATTTCGCGACGAACTGGATCAAAGCAAGAAATGGTGACGTTTTCGGGAGTATCATCGATAATCAAATTGGTGCCGGTCAATTGCTCAAAAGAGCGAATATTGCGGCCTTCCCTACCAATGATGCGACCCTTTAGATCGTCTGATGGGATATGAATAGAAGAAACCGTGGTTTCTGCTGTGTGATCAGCTGCAACTCGCTGAATCGCAAGACTTAGAATAGAGCGAGCGCGCTTATCAGCTTCAGCTTTGGTTCGAGCTTCAGAGTCACGAATGATAGAAGCCGACTCATGAGCAACTTCATCTTTCAAAGTATCAAGAAGCTCAGTCTTTGCTTCATCAGCGGTCATGCCAGCAACTTGCTGAAGTTTGCGTCCAACTTCTTGGGTGGCAACCTGAAGTTCTTGTTCACGCTTCTCAATTTGACCCTGCAGCGATGAAATCTGATTCTCGCGACTATCAAGAGATTTCTCGCGTGAGTCAAGAGATTCAACACGACGATTGAGTGATTCTTCGCGTTGATTTACACGCTGTTCAGCTGCGCGAACTTCCTTTTGACGCTCTTTATTTTCTGCTTGAGCTTCTTGACGCAGACGAAGAGCCTCATCTTTTGCCTCTACCTTAGCTTCGCGTCGGAGCGTTTCGGCTTGACGCTTAGCATCTTCTACAACAGAGCGCGCTTCTTCTTCTGCGCGCTTAGCGGACGAATTCGCAACATACTTGGTAATGACAAAGCCGCAAACGATGCCGACGACAACGCCAACAACAAGCATGATGATAGAAATCATATCCATAAGCCCCCCTTTCACCTAGGGTTTAATACGTACGTTTTATAGGTTACAGTCAATAAAAATACCCGGAATACCGGGCATGAGCGTACACGCGCTGAAAACGTCTTGTATACCGTTGTTCATATATAACAAGTGCCGAATCCGACACGTTTGCTCAAGCTCTTCAATGATAAGGGAAAACACGCCTATCGAAAAGCATAAAACAGAAAAAAGCCGGCAATCTAATAGATAAACCGGCTTTTATCAGAGAAGTTATGGATAAGAGTGTATTACTTTAAGAGTTTACCGTTTCGTATAAACTCTCATACCAAATCCGAGCAGCTGATGAAGCAGAAGCGCTGTCGTAACCTTTTGAAACAAGGCGGCGATAGGCAGACTCACGTGGATGTTTCGACCGTGGCGGATTCCGACGTAAGACTTCAATGGCTCTATCCACCTCCGAGCCACAGGAGTGTTCATCGGCCTGAACAAAAAGATCGACAGAATATGGATCTATGCCATTCGTTTGCAGTTCACGAGCAATGCCCGACAGCCCTTTTCCTTGAGAGATACGTGAGCGTACAAGTACATCACCATAGCGAGCATCACTGACCAAGCCGCAGGCACAAGCACGATTTAGCGCAACTTCAATTGCAGGTTCTTCAAAATCACAACGCTTGAGTTTATTTGCTAGTTCTACCCGTGAATACTCACGACGCGAAGCAAGTCGTTCGATTTTTGCAAAAGCTTCCACATCGCTTTTCTTCAAACATGCTGCGTCACTTTGTAGCTGCTCTTTCAAACGCACGCCATTTCTATCATCAGCAAGCTGAGCAGAGTGCTCCTTTGAGCCATAGATTTGGGCTGACTCAATTCGAGAAATTTCATCTCTAAGTGAGTCTATCAAAGCAGCTTTACTAGATGGCATATCTATCGTTTACCTTTTGGCTTTGCAACAGGTGTTACTGAGTCAAAATTTTCCTGCTCTTTAGTAATGATGGGAATATTAAACGCCTCTCGAACTTTGGTTTCGAGTTCTTCTCGAAGGTCGGGATTTTCTTTTAGCGTCTTTTTAGCAGCTTCTCTACCCTGCCCGAGTCGCTCTTCACCATAGGTATACCAAGCGCCACTCTTCTTAGCCACGCCAGCTTCGACTGCCATATCAACAATGCAGCCTTCACGTGAAATACCCTCACCATACATCAAATCAAACTCAGCCTGCCTAAACGGAGGAGCAACCTTGTTCTTAACTACCTTTGCACGGACGCGATTACCTACAATCTCTCCGTCTTGCTTAATAGAATCAATACGACGAATGTCAATGCGAACACTGGAGAAGAACTTTAAGGCGCGACCACCCGTAGTCGTTTCAGGATTACCGAACATGACGCCGATTTTTTCACGGAGCTGATTAATGAAAACACAGGTAGTATTCGATTTCGCCAACGATCCAGCAAGTTTACGCAAAGCCTGTGACATAAGTCGAGCTTGAAGACCAACTGTTGTATCGCCAATTTCACCTTCAATTTCTGCTCGTGGAACCAAAGCTGCAACTGAGTCAATAACCACGCAGTCAATAGCCCCCGAACGGACAAGCATGTCGCAAATTTCTAATGCTTGCTCACCATAGTCAGGCTGAGAAATTAAGACTTCGTCGACATCTACTCCAAGACGTGCTGCATATACTGGGTCAAGTGCATGTTCGGCATCGATAAATGCTACAACGCCGCCTAATGCCTGAGCTTCAGCAATAATTTGAAGCGCTAAAGTTGTTTTACCACTTGATTCTGGGCCATAAATCTCAATGATACGACCGCGTGGAACGCCACCGATACCAAGTGCAGCATCAAGCGGCAGTGACCCTGTTGGAATAGCTCCAACATTAAGATCATGTCCACCTTCCCCGTACTTCATAATTGAACCCTTGCCAAATTTAGATTCAATTTGGTCGGTAGTTACTTTCAGCATTTTTGACTTGTCTTCGTTCATACAAGGACCTTCCCTTAGACGACAACGAAACCTTTGTTCGTTTTCCAATAATACACGAACATATGTTTAGTAGTCAAGACATTTGTTCGTATTAATTAGTCTAAAACGAACATCTAGCAACTAGCTTGCCGATACTTGTACATACCTAGCAAATCAACAGCAAAAATCTAGCACTGAACAATTTAACAAATCGCCTGCTCAGAGCATCAATTCAAAGCGAATCAAAGTGAAAGCAAACTACAAAAATACAGAATAGAGAATAACCCCTACACTAACGACGACTTAACCATTTGCAAAGCCTCAAAAACAGTTTGCTTGCGAACAGCGTCTCTATCACCGTTGAACTGAAAACGTTTGGTCAAACATCCATCAGACGTTGCGCAGGCCATACATACCGTACCAACTGGTTTGCCGGGTTCAGCACCACCAGGACCAGCAATACCAGTAACAGCAACACAGATGTCACAGCCCAAAGTAGAGCGTCCGCCTTGAGCCATCTCAGATGCAACCTCGCAACTTACAACACCCTTATTACTAACAGTTGAAGGTTCAACCCCTAAAACCGATTCTTTAACGGAAACCATATAAGAACCGACACAGCCACAAACGACTGAAGACGAGCCAGGAACACCGGTTAAATATGAGCAAATCATTCCGCCCGTTAAACTTTCGGCGGTGCCAACAGTAAGCGATTTTTCCTGAGCTAGAGCAATAAGTTCACTCGCAAGTGCTTCAATAGCGGCTTCGTCGGCTACAGAGTCAGGAAGAGACAGATTACTATCGCCTGGCACAGCATCCTGTTGAGCACCATTTGACGTCATGCGTACCGAGCCCAGGCCTATAAGATTTCGTGCCTTCGCAATGTAATCAAGCATAGAAACTACGGTGAGGATGAGAGCTATAGTCATAACGCCCCAGCTAATCACCCAAAGCACGTCATGCATAGCCTCAAACAGCGACCCAACCATATGGCTGTCTTTAACAGTAAACAGCACAATTGCAATCATCTGAAATACGGTCTTGAACTTGCCGTACCAACTAGCAGCAATGACAGTTCCTTTGCTTGCAGCAACCATACGGACGCCAGAAACAATAAACTCGCGAGCAACAATTACGAGAGCTACCCAGCTTGGCAGAGCACCAAGTTCAATCAGAGCTAAAAGTGCTGCTACAACCAAGATTTTATCGGCAAGTGGGTCCATGAACTTGCCGAAATCGGTTACTTCCCCACGAGAACGAGCCAAGTAACCATCAAGCCAATCAGTGCAGGAAATTAAGATGAAAATGCCTGCTGCAATCAGGCTTTTAGAATCAGTAGCAATTTGGGGTAACCCCAAAAATTCTGGCCATGGGCTAATAAGAACGACTACGAATACAGGTACGAGGCAAATTCTTATAAGCGTAACGATGTTAGCTGGCGTCCACAAACGAGAAGAAACCTCAGGAGCGCTTTGCACTTGAAGTTTGCTCACGGCTATTCAGCCTCCATCTCGTAAAGCAAGGTATCAGCAATACGAACTGAAATAATGTCACCGGGTTTACCCGATTCAACATAAGTGACACCATCAACCTCAGGAGCTTGGCACATTGCACGACCGAAAAGCTGCCCATCTTCCTCTGTGCCTTCAACTAAAACGTCGAATGTTTTACCGCAGCGTTCGGCCACTAGAGCTGTACAAACTCCATCAGCAATATCACGAAGACGTTGTGCACGATCAGCTTTTTCGTCATCATCTACCTGATTGGGCAAGTCATATGCTTTTGTGCCTTCTTCGCGGGAATATGCAAAGACGCCTACATAATCAAAGAGGCCCTCTTCAACAAAGTCACAGAGCTCTTCAAAGTCTTCGTCAGTTTCACCAGGAAAGCCCGCAATAAGCGTAGTCCGTAAGACCACACCTGGTATGCAATCACGAATATGTGCCATCAAAGCCATGTATTCATCAACGGAACCTCGACGACGCATAGCTTGCAACAAATGGGGCTTAACATGTTGCAACGGGATATCAAAATACTTGCAAATATTATTGCGAGATGCAACAACATCAATCAGCTCGTCGGTAACACCCTCAGGCTGAATATACATAACGCGGAACCAGGTGTCACTAAATTCAGCAGCAAGCGCATCAAGTAGCTTTGCAAGCGAAGATGGGGTTTCAAAGTCATCTCCCCATCTGCCAGTATCTTGCGCAATCAAAACAATTTCTCGAACGCCTTCAGATATACGCTTGGAAACTTCCGCGCGAACATCTTCAAGCGGGAAGCTGTGATATCGGCCTCGGATGTATGGAATCGTGCAATACGAACAAAAACGGTCGCAGCCATCAGAAATTTTCACATACGCAGAAACTGGGCGCGAGCCATTAACGCTCACGGCTCCCTCAGGCACAGCACCAAGCGTTGAGGCAGCTAAAGCAGCAATTTGATCAGGAGTTAAACCTAACGCATCAGAAACAACAGCAATAATGTCATCTTCCTTGCTGCAGGGAACAAACGCTGCTGCTTCCGTCAATTCACTAGACAAGTCGTCGCCATAACGCGCAGGCATACATCCTGCAACAATAAGGGCTGCGCCAGCTGCTACATTTGGAAGACCTGACACCTCAAAAATAGCTTCAAGGCTCTCTTCGGTGGCGCTTTGAATAAACGAGCAAGTGTTCACGATGACGGCGTCGGCGTTTGCAGGGTCTTCTTCGATTACGAAGCCACCTTCACGCAAATCTGCCTTCATGCGGTTTGAATCTACTTCATTCTTTGCACAACCCATCGTGACAAATGAAACTTTAGGCGCGTTTGCGGATTTATAAACAAATGACATCAATCAAACCTAGCGATAGTTTACGTACTGAAGCGGCTGTCCGTAATCTTGCGATTTAAGATATGCAATAACCTCTTGCAATGTATCGCGCGAGGCTGATGAAACACGAAGCTTATCGCCTTCTATAGTCACTTTTACCTTAAGTTTTAAAGCCTTGATATCTTTGTTGATTTTGCCAGCGGTTTCCTTGTCGATACCGTCAACAATAGACGCACTTACTCGAACACTTTGCCCTGTTGCCGCAACCGGGTCGCCCCATTTAACAGCGGATAATTCAATCCCACGCTTAATGAGCTTTGAGCCAATAATGTCAATAACCTGCCTAGATACAAAATCGGCAGGAGCACTGACGGTGAGGGTTTTCTTTTGCTTATCAAGTGCAATTTCTGCGCCAGAATCTTTCAGGTCATAGCGCTGCGTGAGTTCCTTTTTTGCCTGCTGATAAGCATTATCAACCTCTTGCATATCGACGGTTGAGACAACATCGAAACTAGATTCCTTAGCCATAAAGCAGATCCTTTCTTACCTGTAATTCGTTATATACGTTAAATAGTTACTGTGTTTTCAAATACCTACTGTGATGCTGAAGTAGTAGCCACTGAAGTTGACCCTGTTGACGTATTTACATTAGTACCAGTTGTAGAACTTGTCGAAGACGTTGTTGTGCTACCAGTTGAAGTTGATGTTGTACCTGATGATGTTGATGTAGTGCCGGTTGATGTAGTTGACCCACTTCCTGATGATGTTGAATCAGTAGACTGGTTTTGAGATGAAGTCGAACTTGTAGAAGAACTTGGCAGGTCAACCTTTACATCAGGGTGTTCCTCTGCCCAGGCAGCAAGATAGTCTTCAAAATTTACCGTAGCTGTCGGCATTCCAGAAGTTGAATCAGTAGTGAATTCGACTGTTTTACCATCCATCGTAATGGTGAACGCATCAGAAACATAGGTTGATAAACTCCAGGTACCTGTCACATCGACCGTTTCGCTTACCGGACCAGACATCATCGATTCTGTTTCAACACCATCTTGAGTAATAATGACGTAGGCATCACTACCTTTTGCCAATTTATATTCAACCGTAACTGATGTCGGCACCTTTACCTGAGTTGCCTCTTGTTGCTCAGACTCAGAGGTTCCTGATCCATCAGCAGACGTATCGGTAACACCCGTAATGGGCACCTTAGCAACTTCCTGTTGAGAAGAACCACCACGATTGCCAAATATCAGAGCAAAAATGATTACGAGTAGAACAAGAATAACTACAGCAACAGCAATCACAATGAAACGTGAATTTCCAGCTACACCATTATGTCCACCAGAGTACATGTTTCCAAGTTGAGAACCTATGCCATTTGAATTACCTACTCGAGAAGACCTACCTTCTGCACGAGCAGCGCGAACAGCAAGCGTGCTGTCAAAATCGTCACGAGATCGAGCGCTGGTGTTGTGCCCTTGGGCGCCATTCCTCCTTGATGTACGAGATTCAGAAGAAGGGATGCGAGCGGTTCGAGATGAATTACGCGAATCAAAACCATCGTCGGTCCTATCGCGAGAAGAGCGACGTCTCTCATCAGATCCGACTGAACTACCGCGTGAAGAACGACGATATTCCTGACGTCCTTCTTCACGAGAAAGCGAACGGCGGCCAGAAGCGTATGAATCGAGTTCAGCTTCATCACGGTTTAAACGCGTTTGATAGGAATTAAACTGCTGTACATACAAACGCGTAATATCTGAAGAATTTAAACCAACAAGCCGCGCATAAGCTGCGACCATGTTTCGAGTGTACCCGCGCGCTGGCAAAGTTGAAAAATCAGCATTTTCGATAGCACGCAAAATATCAGGACGAACTCGAAGTCGACGAGCAACCGACTGCAAGTCGAGCCCTTTACGCTCTCGTGCTTCTTGTAATACCAAACCAAAAGAAACTTGGGACATACAAACTCCTAGTTATCGCCGTCGTGCTGCTCGAACGCCTTTAAGGTTTCGAGTTCCATAGCGTCGACGAGAACCTCGCGGGGTTTACTGCCATTTGGCGGCCCCACGATGCCCTTCTCTTCAAGCATATCCATTATACGACCAGCGCGAGAATAACCCACCTTCAAACGACGCTGTATGTTCGACGTTGAACCAAGCCCACTTGAAACCACCAAATCTGCTGCTTCCCAAATAAGTGGATCGTCATCAGTAGACGAACCGCCCGAAGCATCAGATGGGCAGTTCCCAAGCGTAATCAAATTCGTTGAAAGAATTTCCGAATGATATTCAGGTTCACCTTGAGAACGAAGTTGTTCGACAACAGAGTTAATTTCATCCTCAGAAACATAACAGCCTTGAATACGCATAGGCTTTGCGTATTCAGGCTTACTGAGTAACAAGTCGCCTAAACCAATAAGGTTTTCTGCGCCGGGGGTATCCAAAATAACGCGGGAGTCAATGCCTGAAGCAACATTAAATGCGATGCGGTTCGTAATATTTGCCTTGATAAGACCCGTAACGACATTAGTCGAAGGACGTTGAGTAGCGACAATGAGATGAATGCCCGCTGCACGAGCAAGTTGTGCAATTCGGCTAATAGAGAACTCAACTTCTTTGCCAACATTCATCATCAAGTCAGCAAGTTCGTCGATGATAATAACAATATAGGGAAGTTCATCGCCAAGTTCGTTTTCAGGAGCAGCCTCTCCTGCTTCTTCAGCTGCTCGAGCAGCATCCTTTGCGGCCTGCACTTTTGCGTTGTACTGTCCAATATTTCGTGCGCCAACCTTTGAGAACACCTTCAAACGACGCTCCATTTCGGCGACACCCCAAGAAAGCGCACTTGCAGCTTCTTTTGGCTCGGTAACAACCGGAACATACAGATGAGGAATGCCGTTGTAT
>CAVEUW010000052.1:0-5747 GCA_963619015.1 Senegalimassilia sp.
TCAGAAGTCTGATGCGTCATACCCTCGCCACGCAGCTTTGCACGATCGTAATCAGGGTTGCGACGCACCGTATATGTCTGATTGTGATAGCTAAACACCAGTTCAACGTAGGTTTCAGCTTCTGGGGTGGCGAAATCGCTGCGCATAGAGGAAGTCGAACGCGCGCCATTACTCTTGCTGCCCGAAGCTTCGCCAAAAAGCGCAAAACAGATTGCGTCAAAAATCATGGTTTTGCCCGCGCCCGTATCGCCGCAGACCAAATAGACTCCGTTTTTGCCCAAAGTATCGAAGTTGATAACTGTGGTGCCTGCGTATGGGCCAAACGCCGAAAGCGTTAGTTTGCTAGGCCTCATGTGCGCCCCCTTCCTCTAACTCGGACGCAATTTTGGCAACAAGTTGAGCCTGTTCGTCACTCATAGCGGTAGAAGTTTGTGCTTCGTAGAAGGCGGCGAACATTTCTGCCATGCTCATAGAATCAGGGTTGATTAATGATTGCGCAGTGTTTCGAGCAACCAAAGCAGTTGCATATTCGTAGTCGAGCGCCATCGCATTGGGGTACACGTCACGAACCTTAGCCATGGCATCGAGCTGCGGATGCTTATCGGTAAGCGTGATGTGCACGTAGTCTTCACTGGCAGGGCCCGCCATTTCAGCACCTGCAGCCTGCACCTCAGCGAGCGACAAGGTGAGTTCACGCATGTCGTGCAAAGGTACAAGAGGAATAAGTTCGAGCTGAACACACGCACCCGCTGAGCTGTTGGCGGCAGCATCCCTTGCGCCCGCCGAATCGTTAGTACCATCGCCCTTCGCACCCAGTTCGACTAACACACAGCTTTTGTCGTAGCGTGCTTCACTGAACGAATACTTCAGCGGAGACCCGGAATAGCGCACAGTGTCACGTCCAACACGCTGCGGGCGATGCACATGTCCAAGCGCAACATAATCAAACGCGTCATATACACTGAAATCGACGTTATCAAGGCCGCCAAGTTTAATTTCGTCGTCTGCTCGATCCGGCGCAGTGCCAAATGCGGTAACCAACTGGTGCGATAGCACCACGTTACGTTTTGTCGGATCGATATCGCATACCGAAAGTGCCACATGTAATGCTGCCGAATAATCATCACCAATTTCAGCATCTGGGAAGAACCGGCGCACGTCGCCCGGCTTCAAAAACGGCATCAGCCAGAAAGCAACTTCGCCATATTCGTCAGACAAATTTACACAGGTAAGCGTGCCGTCATACACTGGCGCGAAATGCACGCCCTGCGACTCAAGCAAGCCCTGCACATACGCAATACGCTCCGCAGAATCGTGATTGCCAGGAATTGCCAATACCTGCACACCGAGTGCGGCCACATCGGTTAAAAACGCGTCGAAAACGGTTACGGCCTCAGCCGATGGAGATGCCTTATCGTAAATGTCACCTGCGATAAGCAACGCATCAACACTGTGATCGCGCATGATTTTCAGCATTTGCGAAAGAATGTAGCGCTGATCTTCCACCATCGAAATGCCGTTTACACGCTTGCCGATATGCAAGTCGGAAACATGCAGTAGCTTCACGAATATGCCTCGATTCTAGTAGGCGAAACAAACGGATAAAGAGCGAGAGGCAACCAGGAAAACAAGCTGGCGAAGCCCACGCTGGCAGCCGAAGCCTCCGAAACGGTGACCACCAAAGCTCAGAAGCAAAAAGATAAGCGAACTAAAGAGCCATAGAAATACAGAAAAATGAAGCGGCCCAACTTATTGTCGGGCCGCACCGGGCCGCAACTGAGCCGCAACTGAGCCGCAACTATTTACTGCTTGGTGCTTTTGTCGTCTACGACAATTTCCTTCAAGCTAGCAGCCAGCCCAGCCATTCCCTGAATTTCGCTTGGAATAATCAGCTTAGTGGCCTGGCCATTTGCGACAGACTTCAGCGCTTCAAAGGCTTGCAGTGTCAGTACCGCGTTGTCGGCACCAGCCTCGCGCACTGCACGGATACCCTCTGCGGTTGCATTCTGCACCGTTCGAATAGCTTCAGCCTCGCCTTCTGCCTCGCGGATTTGGCGCTCCTTCTCTGCTTCTGCAGCAAGGATGGTTGCTTGCTTGTCAGCTTCTGCGGAAAGAATTTGAGCCTGCTTTTCACCTTCGGCGACAGTAACGGCAGACTGCTTCTGCGCTTCAGCAAGAAGAATCTGCTCGCGCTTTTCACGTTCAGCCTTCATCTGCTTTTCCATAGCCTGTTGAATAGCCTGCGGCGGCATGATGTTCTTCACTTCAACACGGTTCACCTTGATGCCCCACGGGTCGGTGGCCTCGTCAAGCACAGCACGCATTTGGCCATTGATGGTATCGCGGCTGGTAAGCGTAGTATCCAAATCCATGTCGCCAATGATGTTTCGCAACGTAGTAGCAGTCAGGTTCTCAAGAGCGCCAACTGGGTTTTCAACACCGTAGGTGTACAACTTCGGATCCATCACGCGATAATAAATGACGGTGTCAATTGACATGGTGACGTTATCTTTAGTAATAACAGGCTGCGGCGGGAAATCGGCCACCTGCTCTTTAAGGCTGATCGAGGGCCCGATGCGATCAATCAGCGGCACCGCAACATGCAGGCCATTATTCCAAGTGGTCAAGTAGCTGCCCAAACGCTCAATCACGCGCGCCTCGGCCTGCGGAACAATTTTCACGCAGAGCAGCACAACAGCAACGACAAGAACAAGTAATACCAGTAACAACATCATTTACACCCTTTCTACGAATACCTTAATGCTTTCAACGCGAACAATACGCACCTGCGTGCCGTCGGGAATTGCCTCCCCGTTCGCGCTGCGTGCCGTCCAGCACACACCGTCGGACGTTTCGACGCGACCATTCATTCCATCTGCCGAAATTGGCACAATAACGCGTGCTGTTTTACCAACAAGCGAAGGTTCAGCCGAAGCACCTTTGTTGCGATGTTTAAGGGCATACGGACGCACCAACAGCAGAAACGCGATAGACACCACCAGAAAGACGACAATTTGCGCCACGAAGCTAAAACCAAGCAATTGCGCGATTAGCGCAGCCACAGCACCGACTACGAACCAAATAGTAATAAAGCCGAGCGATAGCGCCTCGACAAGCGCCATAACAATGGCAACGGCGATCCAAACGAGTGGGCTCACGCAAGCCTCCTTCCCTGTTTGATTGCTTTTTTTATTTTACCGTATCTGAGAATGATTAGGTGTCCACCAAAGGCGACCGATGTTAATAAGTAAGGCTTCAAAATCATTTACAAGCGAAAGTCTAAGCAATCCGCACGAGCAAAAACTTCGCTATCATATGACCCGTTGCATTATGAAAGAGGTTCGTATGTTTATTCATTCGCGCAGCGCATCGCTTGCGTTTAAACTATTCATTGCCATAATTGGCACGTTTGGCCTGGTCATGGCTACTGGACTATTCACGGGCAACCCCGAAACATCATTCCCATTCATGTTTACCAATATCTCAAACATTGCCGTGGCGCTGTATTTCTGGGGTGCCGCGATTGCCATCATGCGTGGCGCAGCTGACGGGCACGCACCCTGGCTTCCCAAACTCAAATACGCGCTCATGTTAGCTATCACTGTGACCTGGCTTGTTGCGCATTTCCTGCTTAACGGTGGCTTGGTCTTTATGGGTGGTACCTTCCATCTTGATATGCTGATCTTGCACTACATTGTGCCTATGTGCACCATCGCTGATTGGTTGCTATTTGATTCCAAAGGACATATGAGCTGGACCGACCCACTGACCTGGCCGCTCTTTCCCCTGTGTTATCTGGTGTATGTTGCTATTTGCGTGCTTGGCTTTGGTGTCAGTGTGCTTGGCGAAGAAGGACGCTGGCCGTATTTCTTCGTGAATTTTGACGTGCTCGGCGCAATGGCATTCGCATACATTGCCGTGCTCTTAATCGCTTTTGTTGCCCTGGGGTTTGTATACGTTGCTATCGACAAACAGTTGGCGAAGCGGGCGAGTCAAAAATAAGTTTGCTAATCATTGTGGGAACCGTCAGAGTTGGCGTACTCGGCAAGCGCCTTATTCTTTGCGCGAACCATCAGAGTTGGCGTACTCGGCAAGCGCCTTATTCTTTACGGGAACCGTCAGAGTTGGCGTATTCGGCAAGCGCCTCGGCTGTCATTGGACGAGCAAAATAGTAGCCCTGAATGCGGTCTACCTCAAGGTCAAAGGCGATTTCTGCCTGAGCGGCCGTCTCAATACCTTCGCAAACAATATTATGCCCAAGCTGGTGGAAGAACGGCACCAAAGCTCTTAAAGTTAAGCGCGACTTCGAATCGTCAACCAAGCCAGCCACAAGGCTACGATCGAACTTCACCGTTTCAAACGGCAGATTCAACACACTTGCAAAGCTGGAATAACCCGTGCCAAAATCGTCCAATAAGAAGCCAAACCCGGCTTCGCACATGGCATTCATGACAGTACGCGCTGCATCTTCATCTTCTGCAGCAGAACGTTCGGTAATTTCAACTTTCAGGCGACCTGGGCCAATATCGTTGCGCACGAGCAAGGCTTTAATCCTATCAATAACGCCTGGTACCATAAGCTGATGAATAGACAGGTTCACCGAAACAGATTCAAGCCAGGGCACCTTGCCCGAACCCAAAAGCTTGCAAGCCTCTTCGAGGACAAATCGCGAAATTTCGCCCACAACACCCGCGCGTTCAGCAAGCGGGATAAATTCTTCAGGCGAAATATATGTTTTGCCACCGTCACCTGAAAGCCTAATCAGTGCCTCAGCAGATTCAAAGCGCTGCGATTCGCGGTAGAAAATCGGCTGGTACCACAACTCAAAGCCACCGTTGTCAACCGCCTCCTGCATGGTGCGAACCACATATTCCTCGCGTTCGCGTCGGGCAGCAGTTTCCGCATCAAAACGCAACACGGGGCGTGATTCGTCTTTAGCCAACTGCACCGTGTAATCAAGATAGTTAACAATTTGCTCGGAAGTCCAACCGCGGCCTTGAATGCTCAACTCAGCTACAACTGCTGGAATAGTCACGTAGTTATCGCCAATTTTCCAGGGGCGATCCATGAAATCACGTACGGAATTTAAACGTAAGGTGCAGGTGGTCTTGCTACCACCAGGCATAAGCAGCAAGAACTCCATGTTGTTATAACGATAAACCGTGCCTTCATCCACCTGTTTACGAAGTTCTTCAGCAATACGGAATAGAACCTGGTCACCGCCACGATGACCATATACTTCATTAACTGCCGAAAAATCGCGCAAAGCAACAACGATAATCTGGCAGCCATGCCTATCAGAAGCACGCAGCGGCAACTCATCAAAGAAGCTCTGCCTGTTTTGTAAGCCCGTCAGCGAATCACGACCAAAACGAGAACTCTGGTAACTCAAAAATGCGATCAGATTAACCATCGCAGCCATCATGCCATTAAGCAGCTGCTCGGGGTACAGAACCTGAATGACTACAAGCAAGATAACAACCAATGGCGCCACACGTACTATGCGCGTAGAAGCCTGACTGACAGAGCGCCTATTAATGAAGTAGCAACACAAAAACATTACCACGTACAAAATAGGTTCAATGTACATAGCAGCGTTATAGGGCCCGCGAATATACGAACCATCGGCACCAAAGTAGAACAGATACCCGTTCCAGTAATTGCTAATGACAAGGCCTAAGAAGAAAACAGTAATTGCAATAATGCACACCCTGCAGATATTCAAATGAATACTGCTATGAACAAAT
>CAVEUW010000052.1:5757-11976 GCA_963619015.1 Senegalimassilia sp.
AAAACACTGAGAACGAAGTAAACGGTATTAAGCGAAAAATTAAGCTGTTGCGGGATGTATTGATGATAGTCATTTGCCATGACCGTAGCCATATCGGCAATGATGGTAAGCAGCGTAAGCAGCAGCGCAAGGGAGAAAATGCGACGACGCCACGTCTTTGTTTGCGCCTTGTCGCGGAAGAACACCATAATGACAAGCGTAAGAACAAAGGCGATTGTTTCACACAATAGCGACCATTCCATTATGGGCCCTCCCCCCTTCTTACCTGCAAGTTTTACAAGCTTTTTACGCTGTTAAGCAAACCTGAATTTATTGTACTCGTTTGAGAACCATTCTCGCAATCCAAATGCTAAAAGCGAAAAGTTTTTTGCAATATGCGTAATAAATAATTATTTAGTGGGAAATACCAATTGTCAAGTTAGACAAGGTTAAATTGCCGGTTTTACCACAGAAAACCGGCTAAATAAAAAGAATTGTGGTGGCGAATCGCAAGCGTAAAATAGTTAGACGCATCATGAGCAAGCAAACGACGCCTATTCAACAACGCGAGAATCTTTTGGACCTTCCGCATACCCTACATCGCCGGGGTCTTTTGCGCCTTCCGCATGCTCAACATCACTGGGGTCTTTTGTGCCTTCCGCGTGCGCCACCATCGACATTGCCGCCATCGGCGTTGGAACCTCTTGGGTGGGCTCACCTTCCGCGCTAGCAGCTGCAGCTTCGTCTATATCATCAAGCATGGCTCGCGCTTCTTTGAACTGGCGCGACAGCTCTTCCATCGGATCGCGGCGCTCTTCTTGGGCTCGGACAGAGCCATCAGTGATAGCCATCGCACAGGCCACCGCTTCTGAATGTGTAAACGAAAGCGAAAGCGGCAATTCCCGAACACCCATGCTCTGCGCAATCTGCTTAGCGCGACCAGTCAAAACCGCATATGGGCGGCCCTTCGAAGTCCGGCGCACTTCCACATCACGTACGCCAATACCCTGGGAGAACCCAGTTCCCAGCGCTTTAAGCACCGCCTCTTTCGCAGCGAAGCGCGTAGCGTAGTGCGCCTGCGGGGTTGCCGTAGAGTCGCAATATGCACGCTCTTCAGCGCTGAAGACCTTGCTCGCAAACGAAGGCGTACGCGAAAGAATTTTGCGCATACGTTCAATTTCAACGATATCGACGCCTAAGCCAACGGCGCCGTCAACAGCATTAAATGCGTTGACGGCGGGCGTTGTTTGATTTGGGATTTCAGCTAATTGCTGCAACGGGTTCTTCACCGCTTCTTTGTCAAACTTTGTTGTAATTACTTTTGGATCGTGGTGACTTTAGCGTCGTGAACTGCCTGTCCAAATTTACCGACGAAAATCAGGCTAAAGATACCATCGATGATGAAAGAGATGCCAGCCATAATCATGATGAAGCCGAACGGCGCAAACATCAGATAGATGCCGCAAATCATCAAGATGACAGACATAACGATAATCAAAACGCCACCACTCATATTTGCACGCTTGCAGGCAACACCCGCAGAAATACCAACTGCACCATCGCAGGCAATGAACATACCCGTCATAACAGTGATGAAGGATGCAATAATGTCAGGCCTTGCAAAGCACATCAGACCAATGAGCAGCATCAGAATAGCACCTACAAGCGAGCCACCATTATTTTCAGAATTGCCAAGACACATGACAAAACGCGCAATGCCACCAATTACGAATAAAGCGGCAAGAAAATAGCAAAATGTTACGCCGGATAAAACCGGTTCAGCCAAAAATACGATACCTAAGATAATTGAAGCGATAGCGCTAACAATAAGCATTCCTTTAGTGCGGGCGACAAGAGTTTGCATGTTTCTCTCCTTACTCGAGTTCCTGATGAGGCAATTATACTTCAACAAAATAACCAAACAGGCCAAAGTTTACCAACGGCGACAGTCGCGCCGCGAAAACGCTGACCAACAGTCGCGCCGCGAAGCTACAAGTCGACAGTCACGACGTCAAATTGCCGGCCAACAGTCACGTCGCGAAATCGCCGGCTAACAATCGTGCCAAGAAATTGCAACGCGACCACAAGCCCCTATTCCACCGTTACGCTTTTTGCCAAGTTGCGCGGCTGATCAACATCACAGCCGCGGGCAACGGCGATAGCACGTGCAAGCATCTGCAGCGGCACACTTGCAGTAATCGGCGAGAAGGCATCGCGGACCTTCGGGATATAAATCACGTGGTCAGCATGCTTTTTGATTTCTTCGTCGCCTTCTGTAGCAATTGCTACAATCATGGCACCGCGCGCCTTGCTTTCTTGCAGGTTAGACACCAACTTGTCGTAGATGGGGCTTTGCGTTGCCACTGCGATAACCGGGAAGCCCTCATCGATAAGCGCAATCGGACCATGCTTCATTTCGCCAGCTGCATAAGATTCAGCATGCAAGTAGCTGATTTCCTTCAGCTTCAGCGCACCTTCCCTGCTGGTGGCTGCACCCATACCACGGCCGACGAACAGAGCGCTGGTAGCATTCTTGCAAGCCTGAGCAGCTTCTTCCACAGCATCGGGGCATTCGGCCAAAATACGTTCAACCTGATCGGCTGTGTCGGCCAACTCGCGGAACAACAGGCGGATCTGATTCATCTTCAACTTGCCTTTGACCTGCGCCAACAGCATTGCCAACAATGTAAGCGAAACCACCTGGCCCAAAAATGACTTCGTGGAAGCCACTGCGATTTCTTTATTCGCCTTCGTATAAATAACGCCGTCAGACTCGCGCGCAACAGGGCTTCCGACCACGTTAGTGATGCCAAAAACGCGAGCACCCTTCACGCGGGCATCGCGAATAGCTGCAAGGGTGTCAGCGGTTTCGCCAGACTGAGAAACGGCAACCACCAAGGTTGTCGGCGTAATAATGGGGTTGCGATAGCGGAATTCGCTCGCAACCTCACACTCACATGGGATGCGCGCCCAGCCTTCAATAAGGTTTTTCGCAATAAGACCAGCATGGTAGCTTGTACCACAGGCAATAATGTACACGCGGTCGATAAGGTTGAGTTCTTCAACAGAAAGGTCCAGCTCATCAATGGAAAGCGCGCCGCCAACCAAACGACCAGCCAGCGTGTCGCGAATGACGCGAGGCTGCTCGTGAATTTCCTTCAGCATAAAGTCGGGGTAGCCGCCCTTTTCAGCAATATCAAGATCCCAATCAACGTGGGTAACCTTCGGGTCGGCGATTTCTTGGCCTGCGGCGGTGTAATAGGTAATGCCCTCTGGGGTCATCTTAGCCATTTCGCCATCAGACATAACCACAACGTCGCGCGTTGCATCAATCATAGCGATGATGTCGCTAGCCACATAAGCGCCGTCTTCGCCCTGGCCAACAACCAGCGGAGAATCTTTACGCGTAGCAACAATGGTGCCCGGCTCATCAGCGCACACAACTGCAATCGCATAGGCGCCAACCAAGCGCTCGGTGGCTGCGCGCACGGCCGAAAGCAGGTCGGTCGCGCCTTCTGCAAAGGCCTGTTCTACCAGGTGAGGAATAGTTTCGGTATCGGTATCAGAGGTGAAAGTGTGGCCAGCAGCTGTAAGTTCTTCGCGCAATTCGGCAAAGTTTTCGATGATGCCGTTGTGAACAACCGCAATGCGACCATCGCAGCTGGTGTGCGGATGAGCGTTTGCCTCGCTGGGTTTGCCGTGCGTGGCCCAACGTGTGTGGCCAATGCCGCAGGTACCTTGAAAGTTGAAATGCCCGAGCGTGTGATCAAGGCTTGAAACCTTGCCCTTACGGTGCACGACTTCTAGCTTGTCGGCCTCTTGAATCGCAACGCCAGCGCTGTCATAGCCGCGATATTCTAGTCGGGAAAGACCCTCGACCAAAATACCCTGTGCCGGGCGCGCGCCCGTATAGCCGACGATTCCACACATAATTTGCTCCTTAATGGGTTGCGCCGCATATTCGCACGTGCGAGTGAATGCAGCGAAATTACCTGAAGTGTTTGTTCAAATGGTATGCGAAGTTGCGGCGCACGACTTCCACTGACGCAAAATATCCGGTCAAACGCCTAGTTTTGACGGCCTATGAGTAAGCATTGGCTGGCTACAGGTGCGTCTGGATGACCTTAGGGCTAAAGCCGTCGGCCTCAAGAGCCGCAATGATTTGCTGCTTGTGCTCGTGGCCAAATGCCTCGATGGTCACCTTTAGCTCAACCGCGGCGTTGCGGTTAGTGGTAACAAACTGGTTATGATCAAGCCTGATGACATTGCCATTGTTGTCGGCAATCACCTTCGCCACATGCACCAGTTCGCCCGGGCGGTCAGGCAAAAGTACGCTCACGGTGAAAATACGGTCGCGCGCAATAAGCCCATGCTGCACCACTGATGACATCGTGATGACATCCATGTTGCCACCAGAAAGAATAGAAACCACTTTCTTCCCCGTAAAATCAAGGTGCTGAAGTGCGGCAACGGTCAATAGGCCGGAATTTTCGACAACCATCTTATGGTTTTCAACCATATCCAAAAATGCTACGACAAGCTCGGAATCTTCCACGGTAATAATGTCGTCCAGGTTTTCTTGAATATAGGGAAACACCTTGTCGCCTGGCTCAAGCACCGCGGTACCATCGGCAATAGTGTTTGCAGACGGAAGTTTTACCACATGACCTGCCTCAAGCGATGCCTTCATGCACGCCGCACCCGCCGGCTCGACGCCAATTACCTTGATGTGGGGGTTTAACAGCTTCGCCAGCGTCGAAACGCCCGTTGCAAGCCCACCGCCACCGATGGGGACCAAAATATAGTCTACGAGCGGCAGTTCCTGAATAATTTCCATTGCAATGGTGCCCTGACCAGTAGCAACATCAAGGTCATTGAACGGGTGGATAAACGTCAAGCCCTTTTCATCGGCCAGATTAAGCGCATGTTCGTAGGCTTCGTCGTATACCTGACCAGCAAGAACAGCATTTGCGCCAAGTGCCTTGGTACGTTCAACTTTAATGAGCGGCGTTGTCGTAGGCATAACAATAGTTGCACCGACGCCGTAGCGCTTTGCCGCATACGCAACGCCCTGCGCGTGATTGCCGGCCGATGCGGTAATAAGCCCACGATTGCGTTCCTCGTCAGAAAGCGTGCTGATTTTGTAATACGCGCCACGCACCTTGTATGCGCCCGTACGCTGCATATTTTCTGGCTTGAAAAATACGCGGTTGCCGCAAATGTCACTGAAATACGGGCTTTCGATCAGCTTCGTTTTTTGCGTGACTTCTCGAACAATTGCACTAGCTTTCTCAAACGCGTCAAGCGTTAGCATTAGGGCCTCATTTCATTTCGCGGCGGTTTTGTGTTGGATAACACGAATTATCTGTCAAAGAACACTATAGCCCGACACGCGCTAAAATGGATAACGTTCACAGCAGTGCGACAATTGAATGCCCACTTCGCTATTCAAAGGGCCGTCAAGCTGCGTCGGCGTGGCGAATTCAGTGGCGAAGTGAAGCGTGAGCCAAAGCGCGGACATACGCGCGCGGAAAAGCGAGAAGTTAAGCGTGAAGTGAAGCACACAGTGCAACGAGGATCAAAGCACAAAGTGAAGCACACAGTGCAACGAGGATCAAAGCACAAAATGAAGTGCGAACCTATGAAAGAAGGAAGTATGAAAGTTGTAGCAACCCCAAACGCTCCGGCAGCTATTGGCCCGTATGTACAAGGTCGCATTAGCGGCAACCTATTGTTCGCAAGCGGCCAGATTGCCCTTGATCCGAAAACAGGTGAGCTGGTCGGCGAAACTATTGAAGAACAAACCGCCCAGGTCATGAAGAATGTTGCTGCCATTTTGACCGAGGCTGGTACCGATTTCGACCACGTTTTGAAGGCCACCTGCTTCCTTGACGACATAAACGACTTTGCCGCATTTAACGCCGAATATGCCAAGTCTTTCGGCGATGCTCGTCCGGCGCGTTCTGCTGTTGGTGTAGCAAAACTTCCCAAAGGCGCCCTTGTTGAGGTTGAAGTCATCGCTGAAGTGTAAGGACGCGCGTCTAAATTCGCAGGCCTAAATAGGCAAACCCAAGCCTATAGACATACACAGCAATACGCCCCGTTAGCCATATTTAACTTTTTACCGAATATGGGTTGACGGGGCGATTTATTTACCGTATATGTTAGCCAATGGTTACTCGTATGTACGACGACCGTAGAAACAGCAACCGCAAAAAATAGTGTTAAACACACTTGGTT
>CAVEUW010000053.1:0-11783 GCA_963619015.1 Senegalimassilia sp.
AGACCGCAACCGTCCAGCGTGGTGCCGAAACCGTAAACGTTGATGGCCAGCTGGTAGGCGTGGGCGAAGAGATTACCTACACCATTAACTGGGTGAACAGCGCCAAGGATGCGACCGGCGCGGCCGTTGCGGCTAATGTCACCGTTACCGACACGCTGCCCGCGGGCCTTAAGTTCAAGTCGGCCGAAGGCGCAACCTACGATGAGCAGACTCGCACTGTTACTTGGGACCTCGGCGAGAAGGCCGCTGGTACTACCGGCTCCGTCACCGTGAAGGTTGAGGTCTCCGATGCAGCTGTGGCAGCACTTGAGGGAAACAGCCTTACGAACAAAGCTTCCGTTAACTTGAAGAATAACGACAGCAGCGTTGACACTACGTACAACCCCACGCCTTCCACGGTTGATGTGCCGAAGAAGGCCGTGAAGAAGGTTATCGCTCAAGATGCGTCTGTCCCGGATACCACAGAAGACATTGACGGCGCTGTCAAGATCGGCGATAAGCTGCAGTACACTATCTCGTTCCCGATTGCTGCAGGTGTTGACGTTGTAACTATTACCGACAAGGTGCCTTCCGGTACTACATTTGTAATGCCCGAAGCCGGTTGGGGAACGTACTGCCACGACAACACTTCGTTTACCTATGACAAAGATACCGGCACGCTTACATGGACCATTCGGGATATTAAGGAAGCCGGCACATTCACCGCTTACTTCAACGTGACGACGACCGGCGCCGCAGTTGCAAATGGTGTCGAGAATCAGGCCGCGGTCAAGGTTGGCGAAAACGGCCCCGAGCTGAAGACCAACAAGGTTACTACCAAGGTGTCCACTAATAGCGAGCTTGACGTGAAGGTCGAGAATAACGGCGGCGACCCGGATAAGACCTTCGAGGTAACCGTTAAGGTCACCGACGAGAACAGCAACCCAATCCCGGGTACCTTTGGCCCCGAGGGCAGCACGGTAACCTTTAACGATAAGGGTGAGACCACCTTCACCATGAAGGATGGCGACGACCCGAAGAAGCTTACCGGTCTGCCCGATGGCGCAACCTATACCGTTACGCAGAAGGGTGAAGATGGCTACACCACCACCTATAAGGTGAATGCGGGTGATCCCTCCGATAAGCCCGCAACCGGCAAGACTGACCCGGATAACACGCAGACCGTTGTCATCACCAATACGCTTGGCAAGACTGTTGCAGTCGGCGAAGGCGATAAGGCAACCGCCGCTGACGGCACGCTTGTTGGCGCAGGTGACACGCTTACCTACACCATCAATTGGGTGAACAACGCTAAGACTGCCGATGGCAACTTTGTTGCGGCTACCGTCAAGGTGACCGATAAGCTGCCCGCAGGCCTTGAGTTTGTAAGCGCCACCAACAATGGCTCTTACGACAAGGAGTCCGGCACTGTCACTTGGAACCTTGGCGAGAAGGCCGCAGGTGCTACCGGCTCTGTCACCGTAACGGCTAAGGTCTCCGAGAGCGCTATCATTACTGACACGCTTTCCAATACCGCTACCATCAACCTGAGCAACGACTCCGACGTTAACACCAGCTACAACACCAACCCGTCCAAGGTCGACGTGCCGACTAAGACCGTTTCTGGTACTGCTACTGACGGTACTGCCAAGGTCGGCGACGAATTGACCTATACCGTTGCCTTCAAGATCAATGAGGCTTCAAAGGACGTCACCATCACCGATGCTGTACCTGCTGGCACCACCTACGTTGCCGATTCCGCCAAATGCGAAACCGAAGGCGATACTGCCACGATTTCCTCTGCAGATGGCAAGATCGCCTGGAGCTTCGACGAGCTTGCCGCAGGCACGCACACGGTTTCCTTCAAAGTGAAGGTAACCGCTGACGCAGTTGCAAATGGTGTCGAGAATCAGGCCGCGGTCAAGGTTGGCGAAAACGGCCCCGAGCTGAAGACCAACAAGGTTACTACCAAGGTGTCCACTAATAGCGAGCTTGACGTGAAGGTCGAGAATAACGGCGGCGACCCGGATAAGACCTTCGAGGTAACCGTTAAGGTCACCGACGAGAACAGCAACCCAATCCCGGGTACCTTTGGCCCCGAGGGCAGCAAGGTAACCTTTGACAAAAACGGCGAGACCACCTTCACCATGAAGGATGGCGATGACCCGAAGAAGCTTACCGGTCTGCCCGATGGCGCGACCTACACCGTCACGCAGAAGGGTGAAGACGGCTACACCACCACCTATAAGGTGAACACAGGCAAGCCTTCCGGCACCCCGGCTACCGGCACCACCGACCCGAAAAACCCGCAGAAGGTTGTCATCACCAATACGTATGACAGCACTATTTCGAAGACGGCTTCCACAGCCGACCTGTTCTCCAAGACGCTGACCGGTCGCGACTGGATTGACAGCGACAAGTTCACGTTCGAGATTGCTGCCGTAACTGAGGGTGCACCGCTACCCGAGAGCGCTACTACTACGGTGAAGTCTGCTGGCACCAAAAACGGCACGCCGGTCAAGTTCGGCTTCGGCGACATTAAATACACTTGTAAGGACCTTGATGGTGTTGCCTTTGTTGATGGCAAGCGCACCAAGACCTTCGAGTACACCGTGTCAGAGGTTGTGCCCCAGACTGGTATCGAGGGCATTACGTATGACAAGCACGCTGCTAAGCTGCAGGTAACTGTGACCGACAACGGTGACGGCACCATGGACGCCGCAGCCGCCGTTGTGACCGCCACCGATGCGGCGTTCACTAACAGCTTCCGCTCGACGGTTGATTTCTCGGCCAATGGTGGCGTTGTAGTCAGCAAGACGCTGAACGGCCACAACATGACCGACGGCCAGTATGCCTATACGGTGAAGCCGAATGATGCCGCTGCGAAGAAGCTCGGCCTTGATTCCGGCGCTAATGCCTACAAGGTGACTGCTGCTGATGCAGGCAAGGCTTCCATAATTGACCTGTTCGGTGGTAAGAATGTCGTCTTCGGGCCTGAGGACGCTGGCGTCACCTATACGTTCACCATTGACGAGACGACGGCTCCCAACACGCCTGGGTACACGAACGATTCTGCTCAGCGTACGGTGACCATTCTGGTCTCCGTTGACCCGAGCACTGGCGAGGTTGTCGTCGAGAGCATCGCCACAGTAGCTGGCGAAGATGAGCCGGTGGCAACCAAGACGGTGAAGTCAACCGACAAGCCCGGTACCGACAACAAGTTGATTGTCCCGTTCACTTCAACCTATAAGGCATCTGGTGCTCTGGGTGGCGACGGCGAAGGCGCTGTTGCCCTTGAAGCAACCAAGACCTTGACCGGCCGTGACATGGCTGCTGGCGAATTTACCTTTGCGGTGACTGACGCTGCTGGCACGCAGGTTACAACTGGTACAAATGCAGCTGCTGCGAACGGTGTGGCTGCGAAGGTAACCTTTAATGCAATCAATTACTCGATTGAGTCGCTTGAGGCAGCGGTTGACTCTAAGACCGCTACTAAGACAATCGATAAGGCTGGCAATGCTGTTTATACGTTGAAGTACACGGTTGCTGAGAATGTTGCTGAAGGTAGCTTACCCTCTGGCGTGACTGCTGGTGCAAAGTCATTTGCAATCATTGTGACTGTGACAGACAACGGCAACGGCACACTGACGCCTGCTGTGACATACCCTGAGGGTACGACAGCGTTGGCCTTCACCAATAGCTATAGCTCTGAGTCTGCGTCGGTGAACTTCGCTGGCACGAAGACGCTCAAACTGGCTGACGAGTCGCTCACACGCGAGCTGAAAGCTGGCGAATTCAGCTTCACGATTACTGCGGAAGACGGCGGCAAGCTGCCTGCGACTACGACGGTAACCAACGACGCCAATGGCAACGTGAACTTCGGTGCTGTTACCTACACGCGGGACGACCTGGCTGACGTGACGGCTGATGAGAATGGTATCCTTACGAAGACCTTCACCTACAATGTGACTGAGTCTGGCACAGTTGCTGGTGTAATCAATGACATTGATCATGAATTTACGGTTGTGCTGACCGATGACACCACCAAGGCTGAGCTGACCGCTAAGGTGGAGACAGAGGAGGGGACGCCTAACGCCGTAAACTTCCTCTTCACCAACGTGTATAGCGTTGACGACGAGGATAGCTCTATCACGGATGACCCGGTTGGCGGTATGACCCGCATTCAGGTTCAGAAGACCCTTAAGGGCCGCGACCTGTTTATCGGCGAATTTGCCTTCGAATTGGTCGAGGGCGACGAAGTTGTTGCGACCGGTACTAACCTTGAGGATGGCACCGTAATCTTCACCCCTGTGACGTACAGCAAGGCTGGTACGTATAGCTACATCTTGCGTGAGGCTCAGCCTGCAGAAGGCGAAGAACTTGGCGGCGTGATTTACGATTCGACCACCTACAAGGTGACCACAACGGTAACGGACGTCGGCAACGGTAAGCTTTCGGTGCAGCACGTGCTGACTGACGCGAAGGGCAACGAGGTTAAGGGCGGCATTGCCACCTTCACCAACACTTATGAGCCGGAAAGCACAACGGTTGTTTTGGGCGCTGCAAAGATTCTTTCGGGCGCAGACCTGACTGCTAAGCAATTCACCTTCCAGGTGACTGATGAAGCTGGAAATGTTGTGGCAGAGGGCACCAACGATTCGTTCGGTATTGTTACCTTCGACGGCATAACCATTGCCGCGAAAGATATGGTTGACGAAAACGGCAATCGTGTGACGACCAAGACGTTTGCTTATAAGATCTCTGAGGTTAACGATAACCAAGAGAACGTCACCTACGATAAGACGGTTTATGACGTCGAGGTTACTGTGACCGACGATGGTGAAGGCACGTTATATTCCGAAGTTGAATACAAGGACACTCTGGTTCCGGTGTTCAATAACACGTACAGTGAGTCTGAAAATGCTGGTGCGTCAGCAAAGACAACCTCCGCTAAGACCGGCGACATGACGCTGCAGGGCATTGCGACGCTTGTTGGCGCTGCTATGGCTGCCGCTGCGGGCATCACGGCTTATGGTGTGCGTCGCCGCCGCAACGGCATGAAGTAAAGCCTGGCTGCATAAGCTAGCAAAAGCAAAGGGATCGCACGATTGTGTGCGGTCCCTTTTGTGTGCCGTATTGTAACTGCGCTGGCAAAAGTGTGACGCTCGCTTCGCGAGCTGCCTAAAAACCTGCGTGATAAGATCACGCACCTACAAAATTCGTGCCGAAAAGGGGAACCATGCGGTCATATTTCGTGGGGTTGAGCGAGAGCTCAACCCGCATTAGAAAGCCCGAAGGGCGCCACTGCCTTAAGGGTGGTGCCGACGCCGTCGGCAAGTCACAGTTCTTCGTAACAAAATGGTCAAAGACAGGTTGTGCGCACGCTCGACGCGCTCTGTTGCGTTACTATGGCTTTCGGCAAAATTGCCACTTACTGAAAAAGGCTTGTTTCAGAAGAACTTGCCGAAGAAGGAGAACCTTACATGACCGCCGACACCTTCGCCAACAATACGACTGACGCCAAGGCTGGGGCGACCTCTACGCCTATCGATATTCCCGCTGCTTTAAGCCCCGCTGATACCCCTAAAGGCAGCTTGCCGGTGCCTAATGTTCCTGATATTTCGGCGTTCAACATGTCGGGTGATATGCGTATTACCTCGAACAACCTTGCGCTTTTGCAGCGCGCTGGGGAAGAGACGCAGGCCATTATGCAGAAATATACGGCCGCCATGCGCGAAATGCAGGTGCGCCTTGAAATTCTTGACCAAGACCTCAACCTCAAGAAGCAGCGCAATCCTATTCATCACATTGAATCGCGCATTAAAACCCCGTCGTCCATTTACGACAAAATCATTCGCTATGGATACGAACCGACGCTTGAAAACATGGAGCGTTACATCCTAGACATTGCTGGCATTCGCGTTATCTGCCCTTACATTCAAGATGTGTACAGCATCTTCCAGCTGCTTAACCGCCAAGACGACCTTGAAATCGTCAAGGTGAAGGACTACATTGCCACGCCGAAGGAAAACGGCTATCGCAGCCTGCATGTAATCGTCCGAATCCCCGTGTACTTCATGGAGAAGAAGGAATCTATTCCGGTTGAAATTCAGCTGCGTACCTTGGCGATGGATTTCTGGGCAAGTTTGGAACACGACTTGAAGTACAAGGCGGTTAGCGAAGTCGCTGGTCTTGATGCCAGTGCCGAGCTGAAGGAATGCAGCCAGATGATCGAAGAAGCCGAGCTTCGCATGCAAGTTTTAGCTCGCGCCCTCGAACCCGAAGACTAGTTTTGAGAGCGTTAACGAATACTGCATCACACACCCTAATTTGGTGACAGAAAACCTTTCAGGCAAGCTTGCGCACTTGTAGGTATGTATAAGGCATGGGCATCGTTTAAATTTCCCCTTGACTTGAAGCATACTCTAGCCTTTACCATGTTCCTCAGACTGAGAGGAGCAAACCAATATGACACTTGAAATGACCGACGCGGCCAAGCTTGGTTTTGGCTGCATGCGCTTGCCGCTAAATAACCCCAAAGACGTTACCGATATTGATATTGAGCAGGTCAAACAGATGGTTGACGCCTTCTTGGAAGCGGGCGGCAACTATTTCGACACCGCTTTTGTGTACCATAATGGCTGCTCTGAAGTGGCGCTTCGCGAGGCGCTGGTTGAGCGCTACCCGCGCGACAGTTTCACCATTGCAACAAAATGCCTGGCTTGGGCCTTGCCTGATGCCGAAACTGCCAAAGCATGCCTCGATACCTCGCTTGAGCGCCTAGGCACCGACTATGTTGATTACTACTTGCTGCACAACGTTGGCGGCGACCGCACTAAAAAGTTCGACGATTTTGGCCTATGGGAGTGGGCGCAAGAGCAAAAGGCTGCGGGCAAAATTCGCCACGTAGGCTTTTCTATGCACGACGGTGCCGATACGCTTGAAGAACTTCTGACCGCACACCCTGAGGTCGACTTCATTCAGCTGCAAGTTAACTATCTGGACTGGGAAAACCCGGTAATCCAGTCGCGCCGCAATATGGAAGTTGCCAATAAGTTTGGTGTGCCTGTCATTGTGATGGAGCCCTGTCGCGGCGGTCGCTTGGCCGACTTGCCTGAAAAGGTGGCGGCTCCGCTAACGGCAGCTCGTCCCGACTTAAGCCAAGCTTCCTGGGCGTATCGCTTCTGCTATAACCAGCCCGGCGTTATGACCGTGCTTTCTGGTATGTCTACAATCGATCAGATGAACCAGAATATTGCTGAATGGAAGGCAAACGGTCAGGGTTTTGACGACGCTGAAGCTGCTGCACTAGCTCAGGCTCGCGAAATTCTTGCAGCAATGCCTGTGATTCCTTGCACGAATTGCCGTTATTGCGTGAAGGATTGCCCGCAGCAAGTGGCCATTCCTGAGATTATGAGTCTGCTTAACCTTGAGTTGCAGACCGAAAACACCGCGTTTGCCAAGGACCAGTATTCCTGGCAGGCAGTTCCCGGTAAGGCAAGCGATTGCATCCAGTGCGGCGCCTGCGAATCGATGTGCCCGCAGTCTATCGACATCATCGATCAGCTGGAAAAGGCCGCCGACCACTTCGAATAGGGAAGGGCAGACCGGATCAGGTGATTGCGCCGCTGATCGCGTTGGATAGCTCTACCGTTTCGGCGAGACGCCTGCCAGCGGCTTTCCAACCTCTAAATTTCGTGGGGTCAATCGAAAGCTCGACCCGTACTAGATAGCCCGAAGGGTGCACACCTTCTTCCTCGTGCTACAATTGCAAGCCCCGCCGCGTTGTGCGAGCGGGGCTTTTTCGCGTGAAGGTGGGGAAGGGCGCCCGTACGACCGGGCCTTTCGTACTTTTCCTTGCGCGTCGTATTCGCATGAAGGGGACAGCATGCTTGAACAAACAAACACGCTTGCAGAAACCGCCCAAGCGCTCAAACAGGGCAAACCTGCGATTTTCCCAACCGACACGGTGTATGGCTTAGGCGTTGCTGTTTCCGCAGCTCAAAGCCCCGAAATCCTGTATGACCTTAAACGCCGCGAGGCGCGCAAACCTATCGCATGGCTGGTCGGCAGCTCGCAAGACCTTACTCGCTTCGGCAAACATGTTCCCGAATTCGCTCAGGTGCTTGCGCGTACATTCTGGCCCGGCTCGCTCACCCTTATTGTGAATGCTTCTGAGGTCGTACCTCAGGCATTTCGCTCGCAGGAGGGCACTATCGGCCTGCGTATGCCCGCAAGCGATACCGTGCTTGAGTTGATTGCCCAAGTCGGTTGCCCGCTTGCGACTACTTCTGCAAACTTAAGCGGCGCAACTGCGCCACGTGCGCTTGCAGAAATTGACGCTGAGCTGGCCAAAAACGTTGCGGCTGTGCTGGCCGACGCCGACGATTCCACAAAAAGTGGTGTGGCTTCGACTGTTATCGACTGCACCGGCGATCACCCGCATATCGTTCGCGAAGGCGCCATCACACTCGCCGATATCCGCGCTCTGGCGTAGGGCGCGTGCGGCTTGCATGGCCTGATTTTGGCCGAAGCCAATAAGATTAGGCTTTCTGCAATGGAATTTATTCCTCATGCAATCTTTTCAATCCCGCGCCAAGCATTCACACCGGGGCGTATCATGGGTTCGTACACACAAAACATCAGTGCCGGTCGCACGTGCCGTCACGTCGCATCGTGAAAGGGTTGCCCAATGAAAATCAGCATCGCCAGTGACCACGCCGGATTCGACCAGAAACAGCAGCTTGCCGCATATTTGCAGCAGACTGGCCACGAAGTTATTGATCGCGGCCCAGCGTCCGACGATCGTGTTGATTACCCTGACTTTGCCGAGGCGGTCGCAAAAGACGTTGCCGCAGGTGAAGCGGAATACGGAGTACTCGTGTGTGGCACGGGCATAGGCATGGCCATCGCCGCCAACAAGGTTGACGGCATCCGTGCAGCCAACATTGTGTCGCCTGCATTTGCTGCGCTATGCCGCGAGCACAACGATGCCAACATCATTACGCTTTCTGGCCGCTTCGTCGATTTGTCGGCGAATAAGGAAATCCTTGACACCTTCCTGTCTACCGATTTTGGTGGCGGTCGCCACGCTGGCCGCGTCGAGAAAATCATGGCCCTGCAGGAAAAGTAAAGCGAAAGCTTGCACCGAAAGCTCGCGCGCAAAAACACATCCCCTTACAACAAAGTGAATCCCGCTTCGCGGGCTGACCTAGTACTGTGCGAGCTTTCGCTTGCACCCATGGAAATCGCGCGCAAAAGCACAACCCCTTGCGCAAGATTTCGTGGGGTTGAGCGAAAGCTCAACCCGCACTAGGGAGCGCGAAGCGCGACACTGCTTTCCTCAAAGCGCGACACACTTGCATCTTGCCGCTCGCGCCTTCAATCCGCCGTCGACATGTTGCGAGCACATTGCATGTGCGTGAAGGCTGCATGACGCGCGTTTCGTTGTGCTAAAGTGGGCGTCACGCTATACATCCAAACGAAAGGCACATCATGGCTATCGAGAACGTGAAGCAAACCGACCCCGAATTGGCAAGCGCCCTTGGCGAAGAACTCGCACGTCAGCGCTCTTCCATCGAACTTATCGCTTCGGAGAACTTCACCTCCCGCTCTGTCATGGAGGCTATGGGCAGCGTGCTTACCAATAAATATGCCGAAGGTTACCCGGGCAAGCGCTACTACGGCGGCTGCGAAAAGGTGGACATTGTCGAAGACCTCGCGCGCGACCGCGCCTGTGAACTGTACGGCGCCAAGTTCGCCAACGTGCAGCCTCATTCCGGTGCAAATGCTAACCTAGCAGCCTATTTCGCCACGGTTCAGCCTGGTGACACGGTCATGGGCATGAGCCTTGACAACGGTGGCCACCTCACGCACGGCAGCCCGGCTAATTTCTCCGGCAAGCTGTATAACATGGTGTCCTACGGCCTTGACCCCGAAACCGAAACCATCGACTACGACGAAATGGAGAAGTTGGCGAAGGAAGCCCAGCCCAAGTTGATTATTGGCGGCGCTTCGGCCTACCCGCGCGTTATCGATTTCGAACGCATGGCTTCTATCGCACACAGCGTCGGTGCTGTATTCATGGTCGACATGGCTCACATCGCTGGCCTGGTCGCAACGGGCGCGCATCCAAGCCCTGTGCCGTACGCCGACATTGTTACCTCCACCAGCCACAAAACCCTACGTGGCCCGCGCGGTGGTTTCATCCTTACCAACGACGAGGCCCTGTTCAAGAAGCTGAATTCGGCGGTGTTCCCCGGCAGCCAGGGCGGCCCGCTTATGCACGTTATCGCAGGCAAGGCGGCAGCTTTCGGCGAAGCGCTCAAGCCTGAGTTCAAAACCTACATCAACAACGTGGTTGCCAACTGCGCTTCCATGGGCCGCGGCATGACTGACGGTGGCCTGCGCTTGGTCTCCGGTGGCACCGATAACCACTTGTGCTTGGTTGACCTTACGCCTGCCGACGTCACCGGCAAAGACGCTGAGAAGCTGCTTGAATCTGTTGGCCTCACCGTTAACAAGAACACCATCCCCAACGAGCAGCGCAGCCCCTTTGTGACCAGCGGCATTCGCGTCGGTACCGCTGCTGCAACAAGCCGCGGACTTACCGAGGAAGATTTCTACGAGGTTGGCCAGTGCATTGCCGCCACCGTTTTCAATGGCGAAGACGAGGCCAAGCTTGCCGAAATCAAGCAGCGCGTCGATGCTATCATCGCAGCTCACCCGCTCTATCCGGGCTTGGAGTACTAATGAGCGGCAATCTGCGGTAAACTTGTGGCCGAACGGACAAACCGTTCGGCCATTTTTATGCGGAAGGGCACTTATGACGAACAGCGCAGATCATCGCCCCAGTTGGGACGAATATTTCATGACCTTGGCGAACGAGGTTGCAACGCGCACCACCTGTATGCGTCGCGCTGTCGGTGCCATCATCGTGAAAGATCGCCGTATCCTTGCTACTGGATATAACGGTGTGCCTACTGGTATCACGCATTGCTCTGAGACCGGTTGCCTTCGTCAGGAACTTGGCGTTCCCTCAGGTCAGCGCCACGAAATCTGTCGCGGCCTGCACGCCGAACAAAACGCTATCATCCAAGCCGCTCGCTACGGCATTAATATTACCGGAGCGTCTATCTACATCACCACACAGCCTTGCGTCGTATGCGCAAAAATGCTAATCAATGCTGGTATTCAAGAAATTATCTATACCGACCCGTATCCTGACGAGCTTTCTATGTCAATGCTTGCCGAGGCAGGCATCAAAACCCGTTTGTACGAATCAGCAGGGGAGTAGCACCCATCCGCATGCGCACGGCCACTGCAACCCGTTCGCATGCGCACGTCCACTGCAACCCGTCCGCATGCGCACGTCCACTGCACCCGGCTACCTTGCGTGCTTCGCTGTAAGCCAGCTTAGCCCCCGCCGTAGGCGCGCACAACAACCCTCATGCCACCTGAATTTCGCTACCTTCGCCATTCACCAAATAATTTTTGCGTATTTGTCGTCACAACTGCAACATTGTGTGACTTTCCGGTATCATGAACTCGTTTGCATTGAAGGCTGTGAAAGAAGCGGAAAGAAGGCAATGGTAGTAGCAATAATCGTGGGAATCCTCGTGGCGTGCGTGGCCATTGTGCCCTTCAGTGTCGCAATCAAGAAGATTCGTACGGTTGATCCTACTCATTCCCTTAATCTGTTAGGGCCATTTCTGCTGACCATCTTGGTCTCTTTCGTTATTCTCATTGCGGGCATGGTCGTGTGCAAGCTGGCTTTCCCGGAAGTTGCGCTTGTGTATGCGGCC
>CAVEUW010000054.1:0-11778 GCA_963619015.1 Senegalimassilia sp.
AGCCGATGATGGCGTTCATGGGCGTGCGGATGTCGTGGCTCATGCTGTTCAGGAAGGTAGACTTCGCCTTGTTGGCCTGCTGGGCAGCCGCAAGCGCATGCGCCAGCGCCTCCTGCTGCTCTAGGTCGCGCATCTTCTCTTCCGTGATATCGCGGGCAACGTAGAGGATTTCCTTCGCGGTGCCGTCTTCGTCGCGGCGCTTGGCGATGAAGCGCGCCTGCATCCACTGGTTCGCCGTGGATTTATAGTCGGTGGTCACGGTGTTTGTAGTGGCAAGGCGCTCGGGCAAAGTATCCAAGTCCAAAAACGCGCGCATTTCCTTATGGAATTCGGGCTCCATGAAGTTCTCGATGATCTGCTCTTTCACGTCATCGAAGTTGCCCGTGCTAGCAGCCGTCTTGGCCATAAGCGGAACGCTGTTCAAGATTTCATACTCGTGCGTGTCGGTATCGGCGCGGAAGATAGTGGAGTAAATGGTCGAAATCGACTGAATGACCTCGGCATGCTCGCGCTGCTCATGTTCAAGCGCCTCGTGCTCGGCAATGATATCGTCGATAATCGTGAAGCCCGCAACGATGCTGTTCGTGTTGCCGATTCGCCTGATTTCGTACTGGTAGGTATGCGTAACACCGTCATTGAAACTGCGATACGTGCCGGTCAGTTCCTTCTGCTGGGCGAGCGCTTTTCTCAGGTTAGCCATGTTGAGAATTTCCTGCATGCGCTTTTTATCGTCCGTATGAACATTCTCGCGCACCCAGCGGCTTACCACCGCGTCGAACGAGAACGTTCTATCTTCAACGTCCCTGACAGCGCGTACATTGTAATCATCCGCAAGCTTGACGACCCTGGTTTCGCCATCTTCCAAGTTCGCAACATACACGTTAACGAAGTTGCTTGCCAAGGCCCTGATGATATCGAACTGCTCTTCGAGCTCTTTTTGATGCTCCACCTGCTCGGCAATGATGCCGTCGATGTTGCGGAAGCCCGCCACCACATGGCTTTCGTCAACCTTCTTGATGTCGAACTGGTAATTGCGATACTCGCCGCTCTCGCAGCTGCGGTAATTGCCCACCAGCTCGTCTTTCTGGGCGAACTCCTTGCGCATGTTTTCCAAATTGATGACGCGAAGCACGCGGTCTTTGTCATCGGGGTGGGCAAACCGCTCGCCCCATTGCTGCATAGCGGCGTCAAACGGGAACGACGTGCCCATAAGATCGCGCATTTCCTTGAAGCCGTAGTCGTCGGCAACGCGAATGGCCGTGGCCGAGCCGTCTTCAAGGTTTGCCAGGTAGATGGTCATGAAGTCGCTTGACAGCGCGTCAATTAGGTTGAACTGCTCTTCGAGCTCTTTTTGATGCGCAACCTGTTCCGCAACGATGTCGTCGATGATCTGGAAGCCCGCAACCACATCGCCTTCGTCGTTGACTTTCCTGAAGTCGAACTGGTAGTGGTGTAGCGCACCGCCTTCAAAGCTACGGTAGGTTCCCACGTATTCGTCCTGCTTGGTAAACACTTCGCAGAGGTTTTCGTAGCTTAAATCGTGCGCCACCTTGGCTTTATCGTCGGGGTGCACGTGTTCAGTAACCCATTGCTGAATAACCGCGTCGAACGGGAAAACGGTATCTTTCACGCTTAGGACGGCGTCCACATCGTAGCCATCGGTAAGGCGAAGAACGCGAGCCGTGCCTTTGCTCAGGTTCGCAACGAAGGCGTTCTTGAAGGATTTCGACAAGGTGTCAATGATGGCCAGTTGCCCTTCGAGCTCCTTGCGATGCGCCGTCTCCTGCGCAACCTGTTCCGCAACGATGTCGTCGACGTTTTGGAAGCCCGCCACCACATGGTCGCCATCACCCGCGGCGTTCACGCTGAACTGATAGTTGTGAATCTTGCCGTCCGCGAGTATGCGATAGCTGCCGGTGTATTCGTTTCGATCAGCGAATACTTCGCGCAGATGCGCAACGCTCAGCGCGTCGGCGAGCATTTTCCTATCGTCGGGATGCACCGCATCGGCAATCCAAGCGTTCAGGAAGCCTTCATAGGGGAATGTCTGGTCCATCACGTCGTCAAGGCGCCCGTCGACGAAATCGTCGTCGAGCTTGATGACCTTGGCGGTAGCGTCCGTAAGATCGACCGAATACGCGTTCTTGTAATTGCGCGCAAGCGCGTTGATGATGGCCAGCTGCCCTTCGAGCTCTTTGCGATGCGCAGCATCTTGAGCGGCCTGTTCCGCAACGATGTCGTCGACGTTCTGGAAGCCGGCAACCACAAAGTGGCTGTCTTCGCTTGGCCTGACGTAGTTGTACTGGTAATAGTGGCTTTCACCGTCAACCAGGGCGCGATAGTTGCCAACGTATTCGTCTTGGGTAGCGAACACGCGGCGCAACGCTTCAAGGCTGATTTTGCCGTACAGCATTTTCTTATCTTCAGGATGCACGCGTTCGGAAATGTATTGCTTCAGAATGGCCGGGTACTCGAAAGGCTTCTGGTTTTCCTTGTTCAAGCCAGAGGTAACGTAGCCGTTCAGCTTCACGACCTCGGCATGGCCGTCGTCGAGGTCGACAAGGTAAACGTTCATGAAGCCTCGCGCCAAAGCGTTGATAACGGACAGCTGGTTTTCAAGCTCGGCCTTATAGCCCTTTTCCGCTTCCGTGCGCGCCGTCACGTCGGAGCCGCATACGACAGCGCAAGTGCCTTCGTCGTTGGCCTTGATGAAACGCAGCTTGCAATGACGCACTTGACCCGAGATAACGTCGTCGAAAAGCTCTTCGAAGGCTTCTTCGGTTTTGAAGCGCTCCATGATGGCGGAGGCGGCGGTAACCTGACGCATGCGACTGCGGTCCGCTTCGGTAATGTCGTGTTCCACGTACTCACCCATGGCCGCCGCATAGCTGCGGGAAGCCGCGTACTTGCTGCCATAGCCCGCGCTTGCCTCGTACACATGGATGTAGTCGGTGGCAAGATTCGCATAGAACAAGGTGGTGTACTGGGCGCAAAGCTTTTTCAACAGAATCTGAGATTCGGCGACCGCTCTGCTGTCTTCGTCGCTTTCAAGCTTTGCGCTTAAGACAACCGAGGTGACCGTCTGCAGGAAGTTCATCTCGTAATTCGCCTGCGGGTTGTCCACGCCGATGTAACCGGCGAATTCACCATCGATGTTCAGCGGCGCCAAAATGATGCTGTGGATATCTTGCGGTGCGAGGATTTGATATAGCGCATCTTCGTGGTCGAGCTCGCCGTCAACGTCCTTGATGACCAGTTCGCCCTTTTTGACGGCATCTTCCACGCTCTGAATCTCATCGAGCGGAAGAGCCTGCAGATACTCGATCTGCGGTTCCACGCCGGGCGCACACCATTCGTTCGTGTTGTAGGCGATGCCCTTTTCCCTGCTGATGCGGAAGATGTAGGCCCTGTCGGCCTTATGGAATTCGCCCAGGTCGGCAAGGATGTCGTCAATGGTGTACGACTCCGCTGCGTTCAGGAAGTCGACGATGCTCGTGCGCTTGGCGGGCGTTTCGTTGTTATGTTCGACGGTCAAGGCTCAACCCCCCCCGCAAAAATCGGCGCAGGCAGTACATGGCGTCGATGGACTTGCGTGGTAATTCGTAGTTTGCACAACCCTGTAATTTTAGTCCTTTTCACACGGGTCGTAGCATATCTGACGAAATAATCTAGGATTTTTTTAGGCCACGTTGAACCAAGTTCCCCCGGCAAGGCCGACTGAACATTCCGAAGTTGAAACTAAGCTGCATTTCGGATGCGACCCTTTGAGGCCCCTAGTCACTCCCCCAGTCGCCGCCTTGGGCCGCCTAGTTCGCTTCCTAGAATAGCGAGCCGACCGCATACAGCGGGATATTCTTCATCCAATCCTGCTCGCGATAGCCCGCAAGCGAAAAACGCAACGCTTGAACTTCGGGGTACTTTTGCTTGAACGCCCGCAAGCTTTTGGCCTGCAGGTTTTCCTCGGCCTTCACCTCGATGGCGTAAACGCTCCCGTTCTTTTGCGCAAGAAAATCGATTTCGCCCGAAGAGTTTTCGGCCGACCAGTAAAACGGCTTTACCTCGCAACTGGAAACAAGCTGCTGGCACGCGTACTGTTCGGCCATAGCCCCCTTGAATTCCGTGAATACGAGGTTTCCGTCGGTGATACTCGCGGGCTCCAGACCACTCATCGCGCCGAGCAAGCCAACATCAAGCAAAAACACCTTGAAAGCCTTGTTGTCGTCGTAAGCCGAAAGCGGCATGCCCGGCTTCGTCACGCGCGGAACTCGATGGATAAGCCCCGCTTGCGCAAGCCACACAAGCGCCTCGTCGTAATCTTTCGCGCGGGCGCCTTCTCGAATGTGACCGAACACGAACTTCTTGTTCTCGCGAGACAAGTGGGCCGGAATAGACGACCACATTTCCAACATGCGGGGGTACAAGTGCTGTGGAACATGCTTGGCGAAATCGCGCTGATAGTCCTCAAGGATTTGATTTTGAAGTTTGCGGACGGTGACGAAATCGCCGGTTGCAGCATACTCGTCGACCACGGCGGGCATTCCGCCGACAACAAGATAGCTTTTTAGGGCATCGATCGACTTGTCTTTGAAAGTATTGATGCTTGCAGGGTCGCCCTCGTCGAGCATTTCGCGCAGCATGCCTGTACCTGTCGCGTCCAAGAATTCGCGAAAGTTCAAAGGGTGCAGGTCTAGCGTATCAACCTTGCCAACAGGGTAACCCGTGCCTTCGGTTGCAGAGATGCCCAGCAGCGAACCCGCGGCCGCAACAGCGTATTCAGGGGCGTTCTCGCAGAAATACTTAAGCGACGTAAGCGCTTTCGGACAAGCTTGGATTTCGTCCAAAACGATGAGCGTAGATTCCGGATTGATGCGCTCGCCTGTCAGCAGAGCCAAGCCGTTGATGATGCGTTTCATATCGAACCCCGCATCAAATAAGCTGCAAGCCGCGTCGTTAACATCAAGGCTCACGTAGGCAAGGTTTTCGAAATATTTTCCGCCGAATTCTTTAAGCAGCCAAGTTTTACCAACCTGACGTGCGCCGTTAATAATAAGCGGCTTGCGATGCCGAGAGTTTTTCCACGCGATAAGGTCGTCTATAAGAAAGCGTTTCATGTTGACCTCCGATACAAACTCCGCCTGATTTTTGTAATATTTTACAAAAACTGCGACGTCTTTTTGTGAAAAATCACATTTTTCAGGCGGAGTTTTACCTTTGGTGCACAGCAAATCGGCTTTGCCAGCGCGCTAAAACGCGCAGTGATTACCTGGGGCAATACACTTTTATGAGCGAGTTTTGAAGGGTTAGCTACACTTTTATGAGCGAATTTTCGAGGGCTAGCACACTTTTATGAGCGAATTTTCGGGTGCTGGCACACTTTTATGAGCGAGTTTTCGGGTGCTGGCACACTTTTATGAGCATGCCCACTACTCTTTCGCCAGCAAAACTACCGTCTCGACGTGATTGGTGTGCGGGAACATATCTACTGGTTGCACTACGGTTGCTGTGTAGCCAAATTTTCGGAGGAAGGCCAAGTCACGCACTTGCGTTTCGGGGTTGCAAGAAATATAGACAATGCGATTGGGTGCCAACTGCGCGGCAGCAGTTAGGAACTTTTCGGTCGAACCAGCACGCGGCGGATCCATCAGAAGGATGAGGGGTTCATTGGAAGCTGCAGCGTCAACAGCCAAATCCTGCAAAAAGTCGCTGGCGTCTGCTGTTACGAATTCGGCGTTTTCGACACCATTGTGGCGAGCATTTTGACGAGCATCGCGAATTGCCGAAGCCACCGAATCGACACCAGTCACACGCGCGGCGCCCATTGAAGCCGCAACAAGGCCGATAGTACCCGTGCCACAGTACGCGTCAATGGCGTGCTCGGCGCCAGTAAAGCCCGCAAGGCCAATAGCTGTGCGATACAACACCTCAGTTTGCACACTGTTCACCTGGTAAAACGATTGCGAAGAAATGCGGAAGCTTAGCCCGCACAGCGTATCGAGAATAAAACCAGGCCCGTACAAAACCTGCTCGCGCTTACCAAGCACCACATTGGTTTGGCGCTCGTTAATGTTCTGCACAACCGTCGTAATAAACGGGCAACGGCGCACGAGCTCACGACAAAACGACTTTGAATTGGGAAATTGCGCGCTGTTAGTCACAATGGTAACCAGCACTTCACCACTGTTGTGCCCCACGCGCACAACAGCATGGCGAATGAACCCTGTGCCACGATCTTCATCGTAGGGTTCGATGCCGTACTTCAGCATGATGCTACGAATGGCGCGAATTACCTGCTTGGCCTGCTCGTTTTCAATCAGACAGCCGCTGGTATCGATGATGCGGTGCGTGCCTGCCGCATACATGCCACACAGGATGTCGCGCCCACTTGCTGCGCCCGCGCCCTTGTTGCCTTTGCGACCCGCTCGGCCATTGCGGCTGTTTCGGCTGTTTCGGCCGGCGCCATTGCGATTGCCTTCACTGTCGCGGTTGCCAGCGCGGCCGCCAGCACGCCCACGACCTGGGGCAAACGGCGACATCACTTTGTTGCGATACGCCCAAGGTTCTTCCATGCCAATAATCGGGCGTAAGGCTTCGGGGCTAGCTACATCAGCAAACAAGTCGGCCACCCAGGCATCCTTTGCGGCAAGCTGCTGATCGTACGGCTCGTCAACGTGTTGACATGCGCCGCACTGTCGCGAAACTGCGCATATAGAAGAGCTCTGTTTGTCAGCCACCTTCGCCCCTATCATCTTTCGCCACTTCGCCAGCGACGTTCATAGCCGCTCCGCCGGCGACTGTCGTTGGCACCCGCCGCCGCAACTTCGCCAGCGACGTTCATAGCCGCTCCGCCGGCGACTGTCGTTGGCACCCGCCGCCGCAACTTCGCCAGCGACGTTCATAGCCGCTCCGCCGGCGACTGTCGTTGGCACCCGCCGCCGCCACTTCGCCAGCGACGTTCATAGCCGCTCCGCCGGCGAGTGTCGCCAGCACCTGTCGCCGCAACTTCGCCAGCGACCCCTGCGAGTGTCGCCAGCACCTGTCGCCGCAACTTCGCCAACGTCTGCTGCCAGCGTGTTCCCCACTATTTCACCCGCAGGCGCAAACAGTGTAAACTTTACCTATAGCGATAAGTGTAATGCGAGGCGGCCAATCAAAAGCCCCGCGCAACCGCAACAGTAAGGAACCATCATGAATTTCGTTGTCCGCTGGCTTGTTACCGCAGTTGCCGTTGGAGTTGCCGTATGGATTGTCCCCGGCATTGCTATTTTAGGAGACGTCTCAAGTTGGATCGCTGTGGTTATTGTTGCAGCGGCGCTTTCGGCAATCGATTTAACGGTAAAGCCAATTCTGCAGTTTTTAAGCCTCCCAATCACGTTCTTGACCTTGGGAATTTTCTACCTGATTCTGAATACGCTCATGCTGTATTTGGCAGCATGGCTTGGCAACGGCATTTTCCACGTCGGTTTCACTATCGCAAGCTTTGGCAGTGCCTTTGTAGCCGCTATCGTTATCAGTATTGTCTCGGCAATCATGAATGCCATCGTCGGCAACGACTAAAGGGCAAACCTTACGCCACGGCAAATCACACCTTCGGGAAAACCTAGCATGATTCATCAATAGTGCTTATAAAATTATTCACCCACTCAACAGCCTCACTTACTTGCTGAATCACAGGCAAACCATCAGCTTGCTCCCTATACAAATCAGCCCAACCAGTCTTTTCCTGCACCGCCGGCGGCCAAGCATGAGTATGCCTATAATTGAACAGCCGCAAGCAAATATGCTTAACTTCAGTCAAATCAACTGTTGCCTTGTTCATGATCAACTGAAGGTCGACCAAATCTCGTACCCTATCTCCACCATTTGACAACGCGTGAAGCTTCTGTGCAATCTGAAAAGAAAGCGGCATAAGCGGTGCTCTCCCTGGAGTCGGCATACCAACCGCTTCAAACAGATAGGCAACTTGTGTCGATTCCTTCCATTCCGGATTTTCAGCATCGCCTATTTCGTTATGCGAAACCTCAAGCGGAACGGTGCACCACGGCTTACCCACGAAGGTCAGCTTCACATCAAAAGGCTGCATCACGTAATCCGAAGGAACACCTTTAGGCATCGCGGGATTACGAGGAACAACTCGTCCAGAAAACCCCTCCCAACCCTGAGCTAGCGCCTCATTCAAAAGTTCAGCATATTTTTTCGGTTTAGTAGCTGTTGCCGCATCTAAATCAATCGTGAACCGAGTTTCGGTGTCGCCGAATCGCATCTTAATTGCCGAACCGCCCTTGATTACGCCGTCAGGTAGCATACTGGCAACAATCGCATTGGCCATTAGCGTACGTGCGCGAATATACTCGCTCGTAGAACCGCCGCAAGCCCTTCTTATCGCATCGTCAAGATGTCTCATGCTGTTTGGTTTTCCCATCCTGTTCCAATTCCCTTTCAAGATACAGCGCCTCTTTGCGCGAAATATAACCTTCTTGCTTAGCTTTTTGAGCTGCTTCAAAAGCACGTCTCGGACCCAAAGTTTTTGCAGCGGCCGCAATCGCATCAACAACAGGTTGGCAAGCAATTCCCTCAAGCATAACCGGCGCGACATTCTTAACCTGAATGACTTTTACTCCTTGTCCGAGATTACGCCGAACACGCTTTGGAGAAGCAACCCACATTTTTGCAGGGTCCGTCGGCACAAGATCCAATAGGGCCACAACTGATTCACCGTACAGAAACGCCTTTTCACCAGCAGCTTTTACGACGATTGCATATGGTGCCTGCTTCTGGGCTGGCCACACCGGCATACGGTAAACTCCACGAGCAATCTGTTGAAGCTTCCCTTTGCAAGCCTGTTGCACAAGTTCAGCATTAGACATGCCAAGCTTCGCTGCTTCGGCTGATGTAATTAAGCCGAAGTCGTCAACCGCATCGTATATAAAATCAATTTTAGCCATGTCAAAAGTATAGCGTATTTACTATACTTTTGACACTATCACTTATATATGCCTGCATCCTTTCCTCCTCGATCTTTTTTAAACTATAGCGAAGCTAAAAAATCCAGGTGTACCACACGTTGGACTCCTGAAAAATTAAAAGGCAGAAGCAATGCTCCTGCCTAACAGAAATTATTTTGAAACAGGGACTATCCCTTATTTCAAGCCCTACTAGCTACAGCACTAAGCGGAAGGTTGTCGCGGCGTTTTGTTTGACTACAGCGCCAAGCGATAAATTGCAGCGGCGTCTTCCATAGTCAGCTTTTTGAAGCTACCGAACGGTTCTCCCTTGTTGGTTTTAAGCGTGGGCAGCATTTCCTCGATAGCTGCTTCAATATTGCTTTCGTCAAGGCCCAGTTCACCAAGCGAAATCGGCATACCAAGCGAAGCGAAGAACATGCGCGTTTCGTCAATTGCCGAAAGTGCGTCAGACTCAATATCGCCGGTTGGCATCAGGCCAAACACCTCGTGGCCGTACTGCGCAAAGCGGGCCGGGTTTTCGGTGTAAACGTATTCCATCCAAGCGGGGAACAAGCAGGCCAGGCCTGCGGCATGCGTGATAGAAGTGTCATAGGCGGAAAGTTCGTGCTCCATGCCGTGGGTTGCCCAATCTTCGTGGCGACCGACGCCGGCCAAACCCTGATGACACAGCATGCCAGCCCACATAACGTTTGCGCGCGCGTCGTAGTTTTCCGGCTCAGCCAAAACGCGCGGAGCTTCAGCACGCACGGTCTTCATCAGCGACAAGTTCAAGTTGTCAGTCACAGGCACCGCACCCACATCGTCAAAGAAGCGTTCCAGCAGGTGACAGAACATATCGGTTAGGCCAGCAGCGGTTTGGAACGGCGGCAGAGTAAAGGTAAGTTCGGGGTTCATAAATGCCAGCTTCGGGCGGTGGAAGTTGTTGGCGTAACCCGACTTCATCCCCAGCGCATCATTGCTGATGACAGTGTTTTTCGAAGCCTCGCTGCCAGCAGCCGGGATAGTCACCACCGCGGCAATAGGCAGCACGGTTTTGTTCGGGCGCTTGGTTTCAAACAGCTCCCACACATCGCAGTCGATGCAGGCGCCATTCGCAATAGCCTTCGACGAGTCAATAACCGATCCGCCGCCAACGGCCAACACCCAGTCAACGCCGTTTTCTTTGCACAGCGCAACGCCCTCGCGCACCAGTTCAATCTCAGGGTTCGGGCGAACGCCACCAAGTTTGACGAAGCCGACGCCAGCCTGTTCAAGCGAGGCACACACGCGATCGATAAGCCCGCTTTTGATAGCAGACTGGCCACCGAAATGCACGAGCACCTTCGTGGCGCCGCGTTCGGCAAGCATCGAGCCAACCTTTTCCTCAGCTTTACGACCGAACACAAAGTGCGTCGGTGATACGAATTCGAAGTCCTCCATGAACCCACCTTCCATAAGTTTTCTCAGATAGCGGCCGTATGGCGCAGCTGCGAGTTACTGCTTGGGCAGCATCGCGCACCGCACGGCTGCACGTCGCGAGCCGTATGGCTGCACGTCGCGAGCCGTATGGCATGAGCTGCAAGCAGTCGCTCGGCTGCGCGGCCAGCTGTATGGCTGCACGTCGCGAGCCGTATGGCATGAACTGCAAGCAGTCGCTCGGCTGCGCGTCCAGCCGCGTCGGAATAATGCTTCGGCAAGTATACCGCGGTTAAGGACAGAGAAGCCGCACCGTGAAGCGGAATGGCAGTTGAAAACGGGTGACTTGCTGTGGCTAGGTGGGTGGCAGCCCAAAACGCAAGCAAGCCCCCGCGACTGCGAGGGCTTGCGAAAATTCGTGGAGCCAACGACCGGATTCGAACCGGTGACCTGCGCTTTACGAGAGCGCTGCTCTACCAGCTGAGCCACGTTGGCACACGGCTTCTTTGCGAAGCACGAACACGTACTATACCGAAGGGTCGGCAACTTCGCAAGACAAAAAGACAAGATTCCGCAAATGCGGTGACTTTATGAACACACAAATCAATGTTTGCATTCGTAGCACAGTGGGCGTATATTTCTTTCTTGCAGCTCTTAAGGCGCCTCGGGCGCACAGCAAGAGCGGGTCGCATAGTGCGGGGTGGAGCAGTCTGGTAGCTCGCCGGGCTCATAACCCGGAGGTCGTTGGTTCAAATCCAGCCCCCGCGACCAAATGTTACAGGTCATCGGCGCAGTCCGGTGGCCTTTTTCTTTTGGTGAACCCGCGAGTAGTCCGCAGGCGAACCCCCGGGCGAACGCCCATGCAAATCCTCAGATGGTCCGCAGGCAAACCCCCAGGTGGTCCCAAATTCCAAGAAGAGCCAAACTTTCACGGCTCCAACACATACTTGCGCGGCAGCTGTGGTAGGTATGGCAGCTAAGACAACTGTGACGGCCGCTACGGCCGTCACAGGCATATAGCGCAGCCCTTATTCTTCTTCAGCCATGCTCTTGGCAACGCTAGCCACGGCGGCGGCACCTACCGCAGTAGCCGCAATGACAGCAGCAACGGAGTTGTCGCCCGTTTTGGCGGCGACGCTTGAAGCCTTGCTTTTGCCAGCGGCATCTTGCGACTGAGTACTCTCTTCATCTGTGTCGCCTTTTGGCTGAGCGCCATCTTTATCGCTGTCATTTTTGCCGGTTTTGTCTTCATCAGTATTATCTTGCGGCTTGGTGTTATCTGTGTTGCCACCCGTGTTGCCACCCGTGTTGTCACCCTGGCCTTGGTCAGGCGTAGCAGAGGCTTGCTTGAAGTGGGCAGTTACATCGTGCTCTTCATCTGCGTAAGCGTAGTACACCTGCAGTACGCGTCCCTCTTCGC
>CAVEUW010000055.1:0-11622 GCA_963619015.1 Senegalimassilia sp.
TGGACGTGAACTGGGACGACGACAACGGGGCGAACAGCAAGAGCTACGGCTTCGACGCCACGCACCTGTACTTCTGCCTCACCGACGAGCTCATGGCAAAGGCCCACAGCGACCACACGGCCACCTACCAGGCCGAGGGCTATGCGTATCGTAGCACGGACCTGGAGAGCAACTACTTCGTAAAGACCGGCAAGGCCAAGGAGTGGGCCGAGGCCTACGCGGAGAGGATCCAGGCAAAGCTAGATGCCAAGGAGACCAGCTTCTCCATCACAAGCGACAACGCCAGCCTGCCGCCCAGCATCTGCGGCATCCAGAACGGCATCGTTGCGTATGCGATCAACGCGGCGGAGTGGAAGGCCGGCGGGAGCGCCGCCGAGCTGACCGCTACCAGCAAGGTAACAACGGCGAGCAGCACCAGCTGGTCGGCGGTGTATGAGGTGGCGGTGGAGTATCCGAACGTAAAGGGATACGTCGTTAAGTACCACCAGACGCTTTCTTCTGCTGCATCAGATAAGACCACCACCGTCGTCTACGGCACGCCGACTAAGATTCTCACGGTCTCCGAGCTTGGCTTCTCCAACGGGAGCTCCAGTTTCCTCGGCTGGCGCTGCTATCGCGACCAGGATGGAATGTGGTGGGCCACTGGTGCGAACGGCAAGGACGGCTGGGTGAAGGCCAACGCTGATGGCTCGCTACCCAGCGGCTACACCTACTGCCTACTGCGTGACGGCTGGTCCACAGGCTTTACGGCGGAGTCCGGCGAGGCCCACCTGTACGCGACGTGGTCAAAGTCCTACGTCGTCCGTTACCATGCTTCAACCGCTTCGGCGGCGTCCGGCAAGACCACCACCGTCGTCTACGGCACGCCGACTAAGATTCTCACGGTCTCCGAGCTTGGCTTCTCCAACGGGAGCTCCAGTTTCCTCGGCTGGCGCTGCTATCGCGACCAGGATGGAATGTGGTGGGCCACTGGTGCGAACGGCAAGGACGGCTGGGTGAAGGCCAACGCTGATGGCTCGCTACCCAGCGGCTACACCTACTGCCTACTGCGTGACGGCTGGTCCACAGGCTTTACGGCGGAGTCCGGCGAGGCCCACCTGTACGCGACGTGGTCAAAATAATCAAATCATGTTTTTAAGGCCAGAGAGTCTGGACGTTGGTTCAAGTCCCGGGATTTACTGCATCTCTTGCTGTGGCTGATCCACACAATGTGCCCGTGAAGGCACTAAGAGGGAGATTCCGGTATAGAAGGATAAGCTTCATTCCGTCATACGCAGCCCCGACCTTCAACTCTCACGAGCAGACCCCTTCAACACCTGCTCGCACCTCGTCCTTCGCCCCTCGTAGACGGAGCTATATCACGAAACCACGTCCAAACGAACGGGTTACTTTAGTGCTTATACAATGAAATTATCGCGTAAGACGAAGAGGACATTTCTATAGCGCTCTCGGTGAAGTAGAAGCTATTCGATTGAGGATATTTTCCAATACGCGTAACGCCGGTATTCTGTAGACGGAAAGACAGTACTTAATAGACTTGCTAGATACTCAGCATCCAATCCATCCTGCAACCTTTCGCGGCAGGAGTCTGCTTACGGCCACGCAGAACACGCAGGACAACCCAAGAGATAGCCCCCACTTCAAGACAGTAAGCAAAATGACCGGCAAAGCAAATTGCCCCAGTAGCTTGACGACAACCGCACGCACGGCCATATGAGATAGGTAAACCCCAAAGGAAAGGTCCCCGAGCACAGCAAGCAGGGTGCCAGACATCCAGGATCTCGCATGCTCCGGCATAGACATAAAGAAGCATATCGCCATAAGCGAGCAGAGCATCGAGCTCACCTTGACCTGAGCGACAGCCGTGACATAGTCGCCGGCCGCATTCCAGCAGAAGCCTTCACCTAGCTGCAGGCAAAGGCACGCGGCCCAAAGAGCAGAAAATACCCCGATCTTCCCTTCAACAAATCGCTTCCAGCTAGGCCAATCGAGCCCCATAACATAGAAAAGTACCCACATCGGGAACAGTCGGTCCAAGGGCGGCAATGCGAGACCAGAGGCCGTGGCCGTTTCATAGGCAATCAAGCAGAAGGGGGTCACTGCATAAACGAGCGGCCGACACGTCTTCAGGCATCTGTAGAGAATCGGCGTGAGCACGACTAGCTGCGCATAAACGTAAAGGAATTACATATGCGCCCATGCACCGCCGGTCAACAGATTCTTCACGACATCCAATGGCCCTTTATGGCCAAGCGCCGCAGCATAAACAACGCTCCAGAACACATAAGGTGGCAGCGTCTTCCTAAGCCTACGGGCCAATACCCTCCCCTGAACTACTTTGGCCTCATCGGTCAAATAGCCGGAGAGGAAGAAAAACATCGCAACTGCCCAGTTCAAAAACGGCCGAACCGCAACCGTGACAACGCTCCACGGCATGCAGTGAATCAACACAACGGCCGTTATCGCCAGTCCCCGCACCGCTTGCAGGTACCTATCTTTCACCATCTCTCCCGCACTCTCGGATTCATACTTCAATGGCTAACTAGTTTGGCTATGAAATCGCAGGTCGAGAATTGTGACCCAATGACAGAAAGGCGAGCTCCATTCGAAGAACGTTGCCATAGACATCATTAACCCTTCGCCTCCGGGAAGGATATCCCTTTCCGCTAGTCTCTACCGGCAGTCAGCAGCCCACTTAGTCAAGCGCAAAGGAGGCAAAACGGACTTCGCCGCTAATTCCTATGCTTTCGGGTAACCTCCCGCAGCTTTGCCTTCCATTCGACCACGCCCTCTCGAAGGCACTCTCCGTAGGTAAATCCAAGCTTCCTGCACAAATAAGTAGGCCACTTCCAGTTGTTGTACACCAGCTGCGATACTGCCTGCCCCAGCACGATGCCCCATGCCCCCATACCGAAGACCCCACACAAAAGGCTAACTAGGCCAATGCCCAGTACGGCCGCTACGATGTAACCCCACATATAGGGGATCTCGTTCATGCTAATGATGTAATTGCAAAAGATAGAATGCTGTTGCAAAAGGCCTAGGTACACGCATAGCGCCACAAACAAACCCACATCAACCGAGACGTTGGGCTTGAACAGCGGCAGAAGCGGCAGAAACACCACACACACACCCATAGTTCCCACAACATGCAGAGCCCAGTAGCCAACAATTCCGGTGGATACGTAGCGCCTCTGCCGCTCTCCGCCCCCTTCGGCAAAGGCCGACTGCATGGCCGGGAAGAACGACTTGGGATAGGCGGAAGCGAAGTTATATACAGCGTTGGCAAACTGCAGCAAAACCGAGTAGGTGCCAGTTTCGGACAGCCCTAGGAACAGCGAGCTCAAGATGCTCATCGCCTGCGTGGAGGCGTAGAGTGCGAGCTGCACCAGCCCGTCCCGCCATGCAACATGGAAGATAGTAAGGAATATCTCCTTGATGGCGTTAGTCTCAACAGGCTCGGTGTCCGAGCGTCTCCCCTTTTCAATCTCCTTATGCCGGCGCAGCAGCGTCATCGCTATAACACGTAACAACAGAGCATTTACAAGGTAGCCAATCGCTGCACCCAGAAGGCCGAAGCCAGTCACTAGCAACACGGCGCTCACGCCCAACTGTGCCAGTTTGGCAAAGACCGAGGTCTTGCGCTCGCCAGCGACATCGCCATATCCGCGCAAAACCGTAATCGACCAGAGGAAGTACAGGTTAAGAAACACCGACACGCAGAAGAGCGGCCAGGTCCCCCAGACCACAGCAGCATCCATACCCGGCGTCACGTAGGCAATGTACGCAGACCCCGCAGTCGCCAATAACACCGTCACAACCACGGCTATGACGGCGTAAATCACCTTCGAAGCCTTGATCACCGTGTTCAGCAGATGCCAGTCAACGCCCTCCTCCACGGAATCCTTGTCGCACCCCTCTGCTGAAAGGCGTCTGGCGCCACTTACCACATAGACAATATTGCGTGCGAAGGTCGGATTGAAACCGAACTCAAAGAGCATGGCGAAGTTAGAGAGTGCAAGGTACACGTACCACAGACCCAGTTCATCGTCAGTCAGATAATGCATAAGAAGCGGCAGCAGGATAAAACCGCTCGACATGGAGACGATAGTTCCTATGTAAGTCCAAACTACGTCAGTCTTCCTAGTCTGTATGCTTGCCATGCTATGCCGGAGCCCCTAACGTAGCAACACGTCCAACTCTTTTTGTCTCGGACAGCTCCTTTCCCAATCGACTTGCGAAAAGCAGCTCGGCCCCAATCGCGTAAAGGAAATAATTGCATTCAATGCGAATACCAAGCGTCTCACTGAAACCGTAGACGGACATCAATACGAAGCCGAACAGGAGCGCATCCCACTTCTTTCCTCTCAAAAGTCTGAACAACATGGCGAAGAATCCGCAAGAAAAGAGGGTGGCGGGCACAAGACCGTAGCGAAGGATAAGATGACACCAAGCGTTATCCACAACGAAGGTATAAGGCTTCCCATTTTCCCAGTATATGGGAGAAAATTTCTCGAATGTGCTCCCCAGCAGCGTTAAAGGCTGCATTTCATAATAGCTGTGAGCGAGCCACAAACGCCCCGAGAGTGTGCTGTTAAGAGCGAAGTGAACCGGATTCGATGGGTCGTAGGCCACCATGAAATACATGCTCAGCGCCACTACCGACAACACGCTTACCGTAAAGGCGCACCTCATGTACTTTCTCGACACCTCGCTGCGCGCAAAGTAGAAAACTAGAAGCAAGATTACCTGTACAAAAGACAGCAGTACAGCGGTCCTCGAGTCCGCCGCGACAAGGTTTAGGACATCTGCCGCGGCGATGAGCAGAATGTCCGGAAGAGGGTTCTTGCCGAAGCGCAATACTGAGAAGCTACAGCAAACAATCGAAAGATAAAGACCAAGACCATTCGGATGGGTGAAGCCCATCGCATAACGAGTGACACCATGACGGGTAGAGGCGACGTTCTCGATAACTTCGAGCTGGGCAAAGACGACGGTCAAGCAGAGCGTCACCACCGAAAGCACAAGTACGCACCAGGCAAGAGGTCTGAGCCGCATCCCATGGGCGCACACGATAAATAAGGCACACCAAAACAGCCAGCCCTCGCCGGACTGCCGCCATGACACCAAACCAATGAGTACGACAAACGCCGCGATGCACCAACCCTTGAAGGAGGCACGTTGCGAGAGAAACTTGAAGAACAGCAGCAAGAGGATGCAAACCTGCAGCATCGTCTGCAACACAGACACTGAAACAAACAGGAACTCGGTAAACTCCGTCCGATCAAACGCGCAGTCGATGAAATAAAGGCAGAAAGCGAGGTAGTACGCCGCCTCACTCACTCTCATCTCTCCAATCGCGTTCTCCCAACCTCCCTGCAAACGGTAAACCTTGGCCATCACTCCTCTACTCCAATCAGCTGTCTCCCCCGGAGTCTGTTTTTGAGCTGCTTCGCGACGCATAGCAAAAACGCAAGCTCGAATCTATTGTTTTCGAGACAGCTTGCATAGAGCCGCATCCAACCAGAAATTGTATAGCCTTCAAATAAACAGGACGTTATCCAGCCATTGTCTCGCGCATGCTCGTATAGGACCTTTGAAATCTTGTACGCCTCACGCAGTCCTAGCACAGCAAGGAAATTGACGCTCCCCTCCATTATGAGAGAGGCACAGCGCGCATCAAAGGCAATGCGTTCATCGCTCGTAGGCCGATACGCCATGAGGCAATCGAACGATGAAATCCACTTCAGTGGAGTTGCGGCATGAACCGTAGAATTACCGTATTGATAATACCAATACCAAATACAATCTACAACAGCGAGGGACTGGCACCTGCCAATGAATTGGTAATTGAATAGCGTGTCCTCGCCGATGGAAATCCCCTCGTCAAAGCGAAGGTCTCCAAGGACGCTTTTCCTGAAGAGCTTGGCTATCGGCCCTCTCCCTCGAAAATTAGGTAAATCGCAAACAGAGTACTTCTGGGTGCCTAACATCTGCATCTTGGCGGCCCAAACACTCGAAGCATCGTCCGCAATCCAATACTCGCCCGTCGCAGAATTCGCATCCTTTGCATCTCCGAGGTAGAGGTGTACCACCGAGCCGCATACAAAGTCGCAACGCTCCTTAAGAGCAACGGAAAGTCCCTCACTGATAAAGCTAGGCCCGACTTCATCGTCAGAGTCGGAGAAGGCAAGCCAATCTCCCTTGGCAGCAGAGATGCCGATATTGCGGGCGTGAGAAGCACCGCAGCGTCCACCTTCAAGAATCCGTACCCGGGCATCCAGAGCAGCAACCGCGCTAATCGCTTCCTTACACGTCGGACCACTTCCGTCATCCACAATCAGAAGTTCTATGTTCGTATATGTCTGAGCCAGTATCGAATCTACGGCCATGCGGAGCAGTTTCTCCGGAGTGTTATATACGGGAACGACGATAGAAACGAGGGGACCGTCTTCAAGAAGCTGGCCCATCTTTAGACTATGTATGTTGCTTTGTCTCATTTTGAAATTTCCAAATTAGAGGCTAATGTGCCGAATCGAAGTCGTAAAGCACATTAAGTATCGAATCAATCTGCTCAGCTAGGTAACGCTCGCCATTATATGTGGCCATGAGCACAAGGGCATGTGGCTTGAAAAATCCTCCGTCGGAAAAGTAGCGGCATCCATAGTCTACCTCATGCAATCAATTGTTTGGGCTGCGGCGTCACGCAACGTGTATCCCCTCACAAACCCAAGCGCTGCGAGTTTCTCGCAATTCAAGGCAGAACAACTCATCGGATTATAGCCGCGAGCTTCGTCCTCGGTGGGGAAATCGCGGACGATGTTGACGCCACCGGCCTCAGCAAGCGCGTCTGCAAGCTGGCGAATGGTGCAGGTCTCCCCCGGTACGCCAACGTTGTAGGCCTCACCAGACTCTCCCTTCAGCAAAATCGTCAGAAGAGCACCAGCACAGTCAGTCGAATAAATGTAAGAGCGCAGCTGATCGCCGGGGCTCTTCATCACGATGTCTTGGCCGGCCGCTGCATTACGAGCAAACTCAGCATGTGCACGCGAATCCGCAGCCGTCGCAGTCGGGCCCCACACGTGACCAGGGCGAGCAATCACAGAATCGACCCCATACTCGCTCGCATATGCAGCGCACAATGTCTCGCACGCACGCTTGGAGTTCGGATAGCAGGAACGGGCGCTCAGCGGATCCACCAGGTAGTACTCGTCCTCGGCGTAGGGCGTCATGCCATCCCTCTTGCCGTAGACCTCACTGGAGGAGACATATAGCACTCGCTTTGCACCACAATCCCGCGCATAAGCAAGCATATTGGAGGTGCCAACCACATTGTTTACGAGCGTTTCTACCGGCTGCTCGGCATAGGCACGAGGATGCGCGTTACTCGCGCAGTGGAAGATGTAGTCTGCATTGAAGTCGAAGGGAACGGGCTCTGCGGCGTCATACTGCGCAAGCTTATAGGCACCTTCGCCCCAATAGGCAAAGCGCTTCGTCATGGCATCTTCGTTGCGGCCAGCCAGAATAATCTGCACGTTGTTGCCAAGGTCTCGATTGGAGCAGAGAAGCACATCGGCAAGGGCAGAGCCGATAAGTCCAGAGGCGCCCGTGATAAGCACCGTAGAACTCGCAAGATCCATGGCGCCATTGCGCAGGGCGCAGTCCTTCAGCCCCTGGAGATATCCGTCCGTATACTTCATATCTCCCCTACCTTGCCCCAATAAGCGCCTTGAAAATCTCGAGGTCGCTCACCGTAGTAATCTTGAAGTTCATCTCGTCGCCAGGGGTCAGATGCACAGCGTTGTCATAGTGCACCATCAGCTCAGGCAGTGCAGCCGAATCGACCCCGTCTTCCTTGGCACGCTTATGGAGTGCAATAAGCTCGGCATATCCCATGACATGCGGAGTCTGTGTGCGCGCTAGGCTCTCACGTCGAATAGACTCGTGGGCCGTAAGTTCGTCTCCAGCGTCTTTGCGCACTATAACTTCCGTGGCAGGAATCGCCGTTACAGCAGAACCCTCGCGCTCGGCAGTACTGATAGCACTCGAGATAATCCCTTGGGACACGAGCGGTCTATTACCGTCGTGAAGAAGGACTAAGTCATCGTCAACTGCAACGCCATCAAGAGCTCCAAGCGCATTCGCAATGGACTCTTGGTTTGTCTTACCGCCCGTAACCACAGTCTTGAGCTTTGTGATACCGAAGTTCAGAGCATAGGCACGCAGGACCTTCTCCCAGCCCTCGAGGCAAGCAACGACAATGCCATCCACGCTCGGGTGGCGCTGGAACGCCTCCATCGTGTAGATGATCACCGGCTTATCGTTGACGTGGATAAACTGCTTCGGGATATCGGAGCCAACTCGAGAGCCGATGCCTCCAGCAGTAAGAACAACGTAGCAACTCATTATTCAACCCTCCATGCCACCAACTCATGCGTCTTCCGCTTATCCTCGGGCGGAAGCTGCATGTAGTCTCCATAGTTTCCAGTAAGATACTCGTCCCAATAGCGAATAGCCGGGAGCTGGAGTCCCTCAAATTCGACCGTGGCCATTTGGTCGAACGCATCATCCGGATAGCGCTCACCGGGTCCATAAAGACCCCACGCCAGAATGCCGCAATAGCCTGTAGCTCCAAATTCCAGACCCCGCGAGATTGCATCCAGCTTACGTCCAATGCGAACACGGCAGTTTAACAAGTTCAAAGCGGGCACAAGAACGCGCTTTAGAGTTCGCTTTAAAGCAGTTTTTCCATCGGACTCATCGGCACGGCTCAACGAGAACAGGCGCCTGATGGAGCAAACGCGTTTATCCAGTGCTTGAGCCTCAGCATCGTTTGCAGGCATTCCGTCAATTGGAAATATATCCACCCAAAGGTGGTTAATTCCGCTGACATAGCGTTCTCTAAGCAGAATTTCATCGTTTACCAATTTGACGAATACGGGTGCATCGGGGTCACCGGAAAGCATTTCCAGAGACACGCCTTCGGGAAACTCGCCAATCGCCCACAGCTTGATCAATTTATCGAAATCAGGTCGGGGCATGCCAATGTCAATATCGTCATCCCATGGAATAAAGCCATGATGGCGCACTGCCCCCAACAGACTCCCTCCCACGAGAGAGTAGCGAAGGCCATTGTTCCTGCAGAGGTCATCAATGCAGATAAGCAGCTTAAGCTCCTCAGCCTTAATCTCGTCCAGCGTCAAATACTTCTGCTGCGCCATTAGGAAACGCCTCCAAAGGGTCTGTCATAAGCGAAAAGGAAATTAGATATAAAGGAGTGCTTTATCACGCTTATATTGCCCTCCCATACAACGCAGACAGGTCACGCAGGTACGCCTCGTCCTGAATTATCTTCGGTCTCGGTCGCAGCGGACGCTTAATCATCTCTCGCATGACCCGTTTAAGATCCTCAACATCGCCTGCCTTGAATAGCAATCCATTCACGTTCTCAATAACATAATCTCTCGCAGCGCAGCGATCGGACACTATACACGGCACACCATGTTCAAGCATCTGCAGAGGCGCGAGTGGGGCCGCCTCGTGCCACCGCGACGGTATGACCAGCGCAATGGCACGTGTGGCTCCATGCAATCTCATTTCATCAGGCTTAAGCCACCCGGTAAACTCGATGCCGTAAGGAAATCTGGCTTTCAATTCGGGCAGCAATTCGCCGTCTCCTATGACTATGCCTTTGGCTCCCAAAGCCGAAACAGCCTCGCAGAAGAGATCCGCGCCCTTTTCAGGACTGACGCGTCCGATATATAGGAACGCATCCTGAGTGCGCGACACATCGCCAAATTCGACGTGGTCTATAGGATTACGAAGCACCTCGTAGGGATAATCACTGTGAAGATAGGATCCTAAAATGTCACGGCAATACTCGGATACAAACGCATAGTGCACCTTTGTGTTCTTCTTCACCCATTTGTCCTGCCTCGCTTGGCGAACAACGCGCCAGAGTTTCTGAGGATAAGAGCGTTTATCACAGTCGCAGCGAATGCAGCCTGAGGTCATAGGCTCGCGCTCGCAGATGCACTTCTGGCTATAGTCGTAGAGACCTCCGTTTGGACAAACCGTAAAGTAGTCATGCACGGTAAGAATGAGGCTGTTGCCGTTCTTGGTAGCTGCGGCAAAAACAGCGCTGCTCAGCACTTTCGTCCAAGTGTGAATATGCACAATAGCCCCGAGCAAGTCATCGCGATGGAGTAAATCGGCAAACGCCTTGTAGACTTTAGAGTTCCAAACGCCGTCACGAACAGCGGCGAGTTTTGAGGGATTGCTGTTAATGGAGTGAACGCCTAGACACACAACCTCTGCGCCAGACTCAGCAACCGCATCACACACGGGACCTTCACCGCAAAAGAAGACAACCTTTCGCCCCGCATTTGCCAGTAGAACAGCCGTTTTTATCGCAACAGAACTAGCACCGCCCTCGACATATCCGAAGTCGTTAACAACGATAACAGGCCTGTTTTTTTCTCCTGAAAGCATTATGCATTCAGTCCTTTCAGGTACTCCCCCAGCTCCTGCGTCCAGTCGGGCATGGAGAAGCCTGCAGACTCGAGTTTGGAGAGGTCGAGAGCACTATAGTGTGGGCGCGGGGCAATAGGGGTCTGGGCATTGGTGTAATAGGCGGCGGTGCTCACGGGCACAACCTTGTCGGCGTTGCCATTAGCAGCCTCGAAGCACGCCTTGGCAATGTCGGCCCAAGACTTCACTGCGCCCGAACCGGTGCAGTCGTAGGTGCCATAGGGAGCGCCGGACTGCACGAGATAAAGGGCCGCTGCAGCCATGTCGCACGTGAAGGTAAGGCGACCGAGCTGGTCGTCCACCACCGTCACCTGAGACAGCTCGCCGGCAGCCACGCGGTCGCTCAGCTTGCACATGGTCTTGACGAAGTTGTTGCCATCGCCGATGACCCAGCTGCTGCGCAGGATATAGTGCTTCGGGCAGCCAGCCACCGCGAGGTCGCCTGCAGCCTTGGACTGACCGTAGACGCTGATGGGGCTTAAGGGCTCGTTCTCGTCGTGGAGCTCGCGAGTACCGTCGAAGACGTAGTCGGAGCTCACATGCACGAGGGTGATGCCGTGTTCTGCGCACGTGCGAGCCAACAGCGCCGGGCCCGTGGCGTTGGCTGCCCAGCAGGTAACGCGACCCTCGGGGGTCTCGGCCTTGTCCACGGCGGTGTAGGCGCCACAGTTGATGACGGTGCCGTAGAGATCCCAGTCGTATTTGCCGTACTCCTCGGGATTGGAGAAGTCGAAGGTGTCGATATCGCAGAAATCGAAGTCCTTGGCGATGCCGCGCTCCTCGGCCAGCGCCTTCACAGCGCGGCCTAGCTGGCCGTTGAAGCCGGTCACCAACGTGCGCTTCGGCGCCATGGGGACGACGTCGGCGAGCATCGGATGATTCTTGTCCGCCTCGGAAACAGTTGCCTGCTCGAGCGGAATAGGCCACTCGATAGCGAGCTCCGGGTCGGCCAGATTCACGAAGGTGTAGGTCTTCTTGAGCTCGAGCGACCAGTGGGCATTCACGAGGTAGGTATAGGCAGTGCCGTCCTCGAGCGCCTGGAAGGAGTTGCCCACGCCGCGCGGGACGTAGATAGCCTTCGACGGATCAAGC
>CAVEUW010000056.1:0-11269 GCA_963619015.1 Senegalimassilia sp.
CGGAGCCGACGATCGTCGTTTGGATGTAGTTGCCGGTGCCTGCCTGTTCTTGCCCCGCCTTCGTGCGGCTTGTGAGGCTAAAGCCCGCAGGAGCACGATCGGTGTCTTCCGTAAGCTCTTGAACGGTTACGGAATCGCCAGCTGAAAGGCCGTAAACGAGAATGTATTGACCTGCGGTGATCGTTTGGATGTAGCCATTCGAGATGCGGAATTCGCCGCCAGCTTTCGTGCCGTCAGCGTTGTATACCTGCGCCAAATAGCCATTCGCGGTGTTCGGAACCGTGAACTTGTAGGCAAAGCCGCCGACCTCGGTGCCGTCAGCGTTGTAATAGCTGGTAGGCGCCGTAACGCCCGTGCCGTTTGCAACGAGGTTCGTCACCTTCAAAGCAGCCGGAACATCAACGCTGATTACGTTCGAGGAAAGTGATTGGCCATTGCTGTTGTAGGCACGAACGCGGTAATAGTACTTCTGGTTACCGATGTTCGGAACGGAAACGCTGGTAGAAGTTGTGTTGCCAACGTTTTGGTTGTTGTAGCTTGAAACGATGTTCGCGAAGTTTTCGTCAGTGGCAACGTCGAGATAGTAGCTTGTTGCACCCGTTACCGAGTTCCAGTTTGCAGTAAACGATGAAGAACCAGTTTCAGTTGCTGGTGTTGCGACTGGAGTTGCAGGTGCCGATTTATCGACTACGCCAGTGACAGCATAGATTGTGGAATAAAGGCCGTAGTTGTTGCCGGTTCCATTCTTTCCCTTCGAGTTGAAGGTAATGGATTGAAGGAGCTTTGTTTTGTCTGCCGTGATTGCAGCTGAGTGAAGGATTGGGCCAGCAGAAGTGGAGCCAGAAATGCTGCCTGTGCCAGAGGTATTGTTGTCCTGACGCGTATAGCTGGCGATCTGCTCGACGTTGGTAACCTTGGTGGTGTCGTACCAGTCGTAGAGCTTGTATTCCGTGACATCCGTGGTGCCATCGGTGTAGGTGAGCGTTACCTCGAAGTCGGCGTAGTTGCCCGTACCAGGGCCGCCAGCGGTAGCAAGCACATAGATTTGCTCGTAGGCACCGACGGTGGAAAGCGTCATGGTTTTGACGGAGTCGCCGTTTACCAAGCGGATGCAGTCATAGCCGTCGTAGGCGTTCGTGCCAGTCCATGCGAGCTGATAGCTGATGTTGCTCGTCGGTGCAGTGATTTTTCCGCTGTTTGGAAAACCGCCACTAGCCCTGAAAGCAGCACTGTAGAAGTGGCAGGCGTTGTCCATGGCCACGGCGTTGTAGGCGTCGCCCGTGCCGCGGACGGCGTTGCCATTCAGCGAAGACGCCGAGATGGCGATGGTCTGCTGCTTGTCAGAGCTAACCGCAGCATAAGCGCTTTCGGGATTCACAGCTGCCACACCGCCGATGCCCGCAATAAGGGCAACTGTCGCAAGCGTTGCGCCAAGCGCACGCTTAAGCTGCTTGAACAGCCCCCCCGAACGAGCGTTTTCGCTGCTCGGTTTTCCCATGCACATACCAGTGCGCGAAGCCGATGTACCCGTTGCCGTAATCATCAGATTCCTTCTTCCACTTCCGAACGACACTCCACCGAAATCAAGTGCGAACTAAATTTTCATAAAAGCAGGTCGTAAGCATGGCAAGCATGGCGTCAACCCGCAGTTTTGCAAAGTAAAATTATAGCAAACATTCTTACGTATGGGATAGGTTATGTTTAATGCCTTTTGCAAGCGGCTAGATGTTTTCAGGCGAAGCTTAAACCCGCGATATAACTACCGGCGTAGCTGGAAGCAGCGGGTAGTTTCAAATGCAACTAGACAAAACTGTAACCAAGGGAAAACTTCCACTTGTTGAATTTTACTTTGCGACGATTTTCCAATTGCGCTACACTTTTTCTCGCTGACGTAGCCTTATGAGTGAGAGGGTTTTGCTATGGGCTATCGATACATTGAGAACGTGGACGACCTGATTCTAGACACTATTGTCGAAATGGGCGCCCAATCAGGCGTTATTGGCGTTTCTTCTAAACGCGTTGCCGATGCCTGCGGCATTTCCAGCGGCACAATTTTCAACAAATACAAAACCATGCAAGCAGCCATTGATGCTGCGGCGGAGCGTTTTGACAAGCGCCAAATCGAGCTTGCGCAAAGCAAGATTCCCAAAGATGCCACGGTCGAACAAGCATGGGGCATTGTGCTTGATAATTTCATTTCCGACCCAAATGAAATGCTGTATTACACATCGTATGTATACTCGATTGGTGTGCCAACCGAGTCGCGGCGGCAAAACATTGCTGATTGCAAGCCAATTTTGAAGCAGTTGTTTGGGTACGACGGCACCATGAAAGAGGCCAAGGCACTTGCTGTCTGGGATGTTGCCGTTATGGCTACGGTGTATTTTGCGCATCGCATATTACGAGGTCAGATGGCAGATACACCTGAATGCCGCAAAATGGTGCAGCGCATGATTGCGCAGGATATCCGTATTGTGCTAGATACGCCTGACGACGTGTTTCCCGATTGGGAATAACGTTGGGGAAATGCACCGCCTTGTAGGGGTGTGAGCGAAAGCTCACACCTTTTTGGGTAGCTCGCGAAGCGAGCGTCACTTTCCTGCTGAGCGCAGCGTCCTTAAAGTACTGTCGCGCCTTCGGCGCTCCCTTATGCGGGTTGAGCTTTCGCTCAACCCCACGAATTATTTATGCAGGTCATTTGCCTTTTTTTCGTGGGTGTGAGCGAAAGCTCACACCTTTTTAGGTAGCTCGCGAAGCGAGCGTCACTTTTTCTGCAAATCGATGGATTGTTTCGCCTGTTGCCACAGGTCGTTTTGCTGCGCTGTCGTTAGGTCTTCCAAGCGCTGTCCTTTGGCTGCTGCCGCGGCCTCCATATACGCCCATCGCTGACGAAACTTACGGCAGCTTGCACGCAAGGCGTTTTCGGAATCAACACCCATACGGCGCGCAACGTTGACCAGGCTAAACAGCACATCGCCAAATTCTTCCTCAACATGCCGTGCTGCCTGTGAGTCACCTTCAACCTTGCCGTTGGCCGCTTTCGGTGCCTGTTCGTAAGCCTCATTGAGCTCGGCTATTTCGCTGTTGACTTGGTCCCACACGTCGTCAAGTGTTTCCCACTCGAAACCAACAGCCACCGCCTTGCGCGAGATTTTCTGCGCCTGCATCAATGCGGGAAAGCTGGTAGGCACGCCGTCGAGCAGGCCGGCCGGGACAGCAGGGGCTGCGGTAGGCTGCTGGGCTTCGGCCGCTTTGGTTTCCCCAGCTACCGCACCTGCCGCTGCCTGCGAGGCCTCCCCCGCCGCCCCGGTTTCCGCGGCTTGCGCGTCAGCTCCGGCGGCGCCCTTCGCCTGCGACTCGGCGAGTTTCACCTGGTCCCACAGGTCTAGGACCTCGGCAGCATCGGAGGCCTGCGCGTCGCTGAAAATATGCGGGTGACGACGAACCATCTTGTCGTTGACGTCTGCGGCGACGTCGTCGAAAGTGAATTCGCCAGCATCGGCGGCAATCTGACTTTGAAGGACAACCTGCAAAAGCACGTCGCCGAGCTCTTCACGCAGATGAGCGGTATCGTTGGTTTCGATGGTGTCGACCGCTTCGTAGGCCTCTTCAATCATGTTATGCGCGATAGATGCATGTGTTTGCTCGCGGTCCCACGGGCAGCCGTCCGGGGCACGCAGGGCAGCGATTGTGGCAACGAACTGGTCTAACGCCGGATGCGAAACCGGGTTTGCGTAACGGCGCATGGCTTCTGGGTGCTGCGTTGCAGCTGGCGCGGCCGCGGTATGTTTGTCGTTGTCAGCCTGAGACGTGGTGGCTGCCTCTTTTAGGTTGATTGATTCGGCCATGGAAGACTCCTTGTTCGCGCCTGTGTATTCATGCATATGAGTTTATAGCTATTATCGCAGGTTATTTGGCAACTTTATCGAACGCGGAGCTCCCAAAAGGCAACCGCGCTGGCGGCAGCGACATTGAGGCTGTCAACCTGATGCTGCATCGGGATCTTCACCGTGTAATCGCAGTTCGCAATGGTGGTTTGCGCCAAACCGTCGCCTTCAGTACCCAACACCAGCGCAAGCTTTTCCTCGGCGGCCAACGCCGGGTCATCAAGCGAAACTGAATCGTCGGTAAGCGCCAATGCAGCAGTTTTAAACCCCAGGTCATGCAGCAGCGGAATACCGTCTTTCGCCCAAGAGCCCTCCCCCGTCGCGCCCGATTCGGCGCCAATTCGCGCCCACGGCACCTGAAATACCGTGCCCATGGAAACGCGGACGGCGCGACGGTATAGCGGATCGTAGCACGCCTGCGTCACCAGCACAGCATCAACCCCCAACGCTGCAGCCGAGCGAAAAATAGCGCCAACGTTGGTATGGTTCGTAATGTCTTCGAGCACGGCAATACGGCGAGCACCCCGGCAGACCTCTTCCACCGTTGCCGGCCGCGGCCGACAAAACGCAGCCAAAGCTCCGCGCGTCAACTCGAAGCCCGTCAGCTTCTGCAGTTGATCATGTGGAAGAATGAAAACCGGCTGGTCAGACGTAGGATACAGCTCTCGCGCATGGTCAATAATTGGCTGCATACCCGCCAGAAATTTCTCTTCCATTAGAAATGACAATGGCTCCATGCCGCCTGCGATGGCACGTTCGATAACTTTGCTTGATTCCGCAATGAAGACGCCTTTCTCGGGTTCAAGGCGGCTGCGCAGTTGCGCCTCAGTCAGACGCGCGTACGCATCAAGGCGCGGGTCGTCAATAGTTTCAATATGTGTGATCACAGGATGCCTTTCGTTTTTTGCTGTACCGCTAGCGGCGATACCGCTGACAACACGGCCGCCGCCTGCGGCAACACCACTGGCGGCGACGCTAGTAGCAATGCCGCTTGCAGCGCCGCGGCCTCAGCGGAACCGCGACATGGCGCCGGCGCCGCGGCCTCAGCGGAACCGCGACCCCAGCAGCACCGCGACATGGCGGCGAATTTCAAACTTACCAAAACGCTATTTCTTATGCGAAAGCTTATCTTTAAGAGCAGTAGGAGCCTTCATAAGCGCCTTGCCAACGCGATAGGTCGTCGAATGCTCAACTTCATCCAACCGCGCCCGCAATTCAGCGTTTTCCCTGCTCAAACGATTGCGTTCAGCTTCCACCGCTGCAGTTTGAGCTCGCGCCGCTTCAGCATCGCATACTAAACGACGCTCGGCTTCCGACGTATCCTGCAGATAGAAATACTGCTTCACGAAGCCAGCTTTCGGGCCCGACGCCACCAGCGCGTCAGCAAGAAGCTGCTGGCCGGCATTCGCACGCTCGACCATAGTTTCGCGAGCAGCACCCATCGCAGCAGCCCGGGTTTCGTAATTTGAAAGCACCAGGTCAAGCGCAGCATACAATTCATCAGCAGTTGCGCTCATGTCAAGCAAGGCGTCAGATGCTCCCATTTCATCAAACAGCGCGTTTACCTTCGGAAGATAGCCAATGCCTACACACGGCTTTCCGCAGGTCATCAGCAAAAGCGAGGCATGATAGCGCATGGAAACACCCGTCTTGCACAGCGACAGCATGCCTGCCATCGCCTGAACATCGTCGTGCGAATCATACGTCACCGTTTCAGACGCATGGCGCATATGACCAGCTACTTCGCCACAAATGCGCGCGTCATCAGCGTCAAGAATACAAAACACCACACGCGCGTGGGTGCTTCGGCCAAGCACCGTGTCAAGCACAACAGCTATATTAGCTGCGAAGTCGGGTGGCATGTTCTCGTAGTTACGCAACGAAACCGCAACGATATCGTTCTCGTCGGGAGAAATTCCTGCTTCTTCAAGGAACTTTCGTGCCGCCGCGCTATCAGGCGCAGGGGCAAGAAACGCTGTGTCGGCAGTCAAAGCAACCTGGCTGTCACTGACACCGCACGCCTTTATAAGATCGAACGTGCCCCTATCGCGAACAGCGTAAACCGTGCCAAAGCGACCCATAAACGCAACCAACTTTCGCGCGTCAGCTACATCAAGCGGACCCGCACCAATGCCGTGCATCAGCGGCAGCGCGCCATTCATAGAGGCCAGCGACATAAAACCGGTAAGCCCTGGAATATCAGGAAACGGCGTATTGGAGAACACTTCGGACTTGCCGGACATCCAGCGTATGCCCTGGTCAAACAACAGACCGGCAGTCACAAGAGCTACGCAGGCATGCACAAGCACCGCGTCGAGCCTGCTTTTGCCAAGCGGCTCCACCGCATAAATGCCGCGGTTCACAAATGTATGGACAGGATTTTCGCTCACCGCAATAAGCGACGCACCAGGGTTTATGCTGCGCACCTGGTAGTCGACCGTTTCCAAGATGTACTCATCGCCGAAATTGCCCAAGCTGAAATAACCAAACACGCACGCAATCGAGCGCGGGTTTGCGCTGCCGGCGGATGGGAAGGCGTCCATAGCGTACGCGAGCGCGCTGTCGAGGACGTCCTCGAGCATGTCGCCCTCCTGTTGGCGGGAGGCGACTGGCTGTGCGGGGGCGGGCTGCTGGCGGGAGGCGACTGGCTGTGCGGGGGCTTCCTGCTGGCGGGAGGCGGCAGCGGGTTGCGGGCACGTTGCGGGGGCGGGCTGCGCAGCGTTTACGCAGTCCAGACACGCCTTAAGCGCCGCTGGCTGATCCGTGTAAACACATACTTGGTCGCCGTGGTACATCGCAGGTTTGCCGCCAAAGGATACAACGCTCACGCCATCGGCAAGGGCAAGCCCAACTATATTGTCGAAAGCAACAAGGTCATCAGCTAAAACCGAAGCCGACTCGCTTTCAGCATCACCAAATAAAATCACTGCGCGACTCGAACGAATTGCGTAGGCGTAAGCAGAATTTGTCGAAGCAACTCGTTCAAAACCTTCCCATCCGGCACCGGCAACTCTGATAGGTGCCGGCTGCCCAGCATCCACCAAGCTAGAACGCAGCTTTTCAACAAATGTACGACGAGCTGGGGTTTCGTTTTGAAGAATCAAAAAACCAGGCTCGCAGGCGATTAAATTTACCAGCGGCGTATGCGTATATGCACGGTCAGCCAAGGGGTGCACGCGAACGATGCGTGCCTTATCAAGACTGGAAAGCTCTTTTTGCGCGGCCGAGCTAAATGCTAATGCGAAATCAACAGACCGCTCAGCAGCACAAGCATCCGCGTTGCAAGTCGCACGAGCCTCTGCAAGCGTCAAGCAAGCGGCGCCAAACGCCGTCGACGCCGGCAAACAGGATGTACCTTTCACGCCAACACCATCAGCCACAAGTACGAAATCAAGCTTCTGAACAGCGAAAAAGCGCGCGATTTTGCCCGCGTCAAAAACGCCCTGCTCGTCAAACAAATACGGCTGCAACTTCGGCGTAAACACCATAACCGTATGTCCGCACGCTTCCAGCGCACACTTAATTCGCCATGAAAACGAGCAGTACCCTTGGCGCGGATTTGCAACAAGCGCCAACCTATAAAACTTATTTTCCCTGTCCACGAGGCACTTCTACCCTTCTTGCCGCCGAATTATCTTGATGTAAGTATATACAAGGCTCGCCAGTGCGTCCGCCAACATTGTCGCCGACATGTCCGTCGCCACTAGCGCCACTAGCGCCACTAGCGTCGCTGGCGCTGATGACGTTGGTGGCGTCGGTGTGCGCGCAGTTGTTCATGCCACTGGCGCCGCTAGCGCTACTAGCGCCGCTGGCGTCGGCGCGCACGCAGCTGTTCATGCCGCTAGCGCCACTGGCGCTGCTAGCGCTACTAGCGTCGCTGACGTCGCTAGCACCGCTGGCGCCGACGTGCACGCAGCTGTTCGCGCAACAATTCGCACTGATATACGCGAATAGAACCGGCAGCGCGGCAGCTAGGGGCAAAATATAGCGCAGGTGCCCATTTAAGGGGCCAGCCAGCACGGTGAGCAACAGCATTGCGAACGGGACCGCAAAAACAAGCGCTGGACCGCGCCGACGCGAGAACGCATACGCAAGCGCAAGCAAAAACGCGAGCACATATGGCGCTGGCGAGAAAATACACGACACCACCGGGGTCTCAAGCCATGCATTCGTCGCGCTTATCACCGTGTCGCGAGCGCTTTGCGGGCCAACAAAGCTAACATCAAAGGTCTTGTTGATAGGAAGGCCCTGAATATACAGAGGGAACACCGGACGGTCCATGTTCTGCCCAACAATGACAAACGGATAGAAATACGCGTAGGTGTTCGCGACGGTTGCCCGCACGTAAATACCCGGATGACGGATGCCCATCGTAGCCCAAGCGGCAAAGTATGCGCTGCGCTGATCGGCAGTCATGTTGCCTTTTGCATTACGCATGGTTTCTTTCACGGGGTCGGAAAGGTCGGGGTTGTACAAGGCAGCAAGCGTGTCGATAGGGATAATCGCATCGATTGCGGCGCGCTCGGATTCGGTCACGTCATCAGGCGATTCAGTCAAATAACGCGCGGTTTGCTGAAGCGGCACCGACAGCATTTCTTTATCTTCGCGAACATCAACACCCATGGCAGGGAACAGCGCGCGGGTTGCACCGAACCAGGCGAAGGCGACGATGCCAAGAACAATCAACGCCGGAGCGGCTACACGAAGTGGCGAAGAGGCGCGCGAAACGGGAGCCGAAGAACTAACGTGAGCTTGCGTTGCGGTACGACGCTGTGTAAAAGCAAGCCACAGGGCAAGCGCAAAGGTTGTCGCAAGCGCAAGGTAAACACCGTTGTTGCGAACAAAACACAGCAGCAAGGAGGCTGCAGCAAAAAGCACCCAAGTAGAGCAGGAAATTTTGCCCGCCTTGGGAAACGCCGAGCGAATTACCTTCGAAAGCGCTACAACATACAAGCAAAATACACCGTTGAACAGGGTGTCTTTAAATGCAGCTTGCGCAAAAAGCCCCCAGGTCGGGCACAGGCAGAAAAACGCGAGCGCTGCCCAGGAAATCCATCGTGGCGCTTTGAGCTGAATTGTTTCGCGAACAACCAGCGCAAAGGAAATGGCGCAAACCATATATTGAAAACCCACGATGAACGCAAGTCCAAGGTTGTCAGAACGAAGTGTGCGACCAAGCGTCATAAGACCAGCGTACAGAGCATTCATCAGCACCGGATGGTGATTCTCAAGCGCGGCGTCAGTAATAAACTGATTCATAGACCTTACGCCGTCCCACGGAAGCGAACCAGGGAAGAAAATGAGCCAATACGGCAGCCAGCACAACGCTATCGCGATAAGCGGTAGTGCAAATTGATGGCGAAGAAAAAACGCAGTAGCACGGCCCATATTGGTAGGGCCAGATTCACGACTCGAATTGGCCGCTGGGATCGAAGCATCCAACAAGCGAAAGATTGCTAGCGTAGCAGCCAACAGTACCGCCCAAAGCGCCAGAAATACCAGCACGCAAACAGGAATGCTTGGGAATTGCGGGGCGATTCCCCCATCGGCCCGACCTTGAGAAAACGCCCAGCCAACCAGCCATGATGCAGCTACAAATGCAGAAAACAGCATTGCTGCAACAGGCAACCTTTTGCATTTTATGGTATCAGTTGACAATCGTCCTCCGAGTAGGCGTCGTTTCGCGGCGAGGCAACCCCAGCCGCACACCAAAATGTCTACGCTCCAGTATAAAGCACGAAAGCCGTACGAAGCCCGGCCAATGACGTTCGATTTGGAACACTGAGGACGGCGGATGCTGGGTCACTGGGTCACTAGGTCACTGGGGACTGTCCCCAGTGACCCACGCGCACTACCCAGTGACCCAGTGACCCAGTGTTCCGTGCAAAAGAAAACCCCGGCGGGTTGAATCGCCGGGGTTTTGTTGAAGTCGCCTAGCAAGTACGGTGTCAAGGTAGTTGGCGGCTTTACGCCGCCAACAAGATTAAGCGTCCATTTAGAGCAACTAACCGCTTAGCACTTAGGACAGCATACCGTTGCCGAAAGCGTTCATCAAAACGGTAGCAGCGCGCTGACGTTCAACATTCGACTGCGGAGCAAGCGTGCCGTCAGCATTGCCATGCACCAGACCAGTGCTGACTGCGCAAGCCATAGTGCTCTTAGCCCAATCGCTAATGTCAGCATTGTCGCTGAACTCGCTGAGAACTGAAGTGTCAAACTTAGTAACATCAACGCCATAAGCGTTCACAATAATGGCAACAATCTGCTCGAAGGTAGCCTTTTCTTTAGGCATGAACGAGCGGGTGCCGTCGCCATTGTCGTTGCCGTTGATGATGCCATTGGCGACCGCCCAGTTAGCAGCTGCGGTGTAGTACGTGTTCGCTTCAACGTCAGACATGCCGGTTGTGTTATCTGCGACATAGGAGCCGTCTGGCTGCCTATAAGCAGCTGCAGCCTCAGGCTCAGCGTTACGCCACAATATAACAGCGAGCTCTGCACGGGTAAGACCGTTGTCAACACCAAACTTGCCATCGTCATAACCGGTCATCAGGCCCTTGTTCATGACGAACTTGACGCCCTGAGCATACCAATCGTTCAGGTTCACGTCAGAGGTGTTGTAGCTAGCCCACAGAGTAGAGGGCTGGAAGATGCCAATCGTGTTGACAGGCTCTTCGCTGGCCGTATTGCCGTCATAGAAGGAAGCACGAGTGGAGCCGTTGTAGTAAGCGTAGCCAGACCAGGCTTCGTTGGTGCTGCCAGTGGTGGTCCACCAATCGTAACCAGTCTGGAAGTTCTTCTCCATGGTGGCTTCGATGTCGTCGGTGTACTCAACCGTGTCGGACTGGTTGGTCATGTACGCGTTCACGGTGCCGACCATGGCGGTCTTCACATGATACACGCTGGACAGCCAGTAGCTGTAAGAAGCATCTGCGTTGGGATACAGTTCCGGATACACCTTAGAGAATGCCCATGCGGTACGAGCGTTCTTGTCAGTGGTGTAGTTACGTGCGCAGTACAGCAGCGGGCCCATACCAGTTTCGGTAGCGGCCTTGGTGCCAAGACCCTGCTGGTTGGAGCAACCGAAGTCGTCGCCAGCAAGCAGAGAACCCTTGAAGCCATAAGCCTTAGCCCAATCGCTTACAACGCTGTCGTCAAGAGCAACGGTGTTGTTCACGCCGGAGCTGTTCATGCCGTTTTTAGTACCATTAAGATCGGTATTAACTGTGGAGTTGTAGATGATGACATCAACATCAGCCAGGGCAGAAGCGCCATTAGAAGAGCTGACAGTGCAGGTCGGGTTGGACTTCCAGATGTCCTCAACCTTCATAACAATGCCACCCTCAAGCTCGGTGCCACTGTCAAAGGTATCGGTGACGTAAGGC
>CAVEUW010000057.1:0-11174 GCA_963619015.1 Senegalimassilia sp.
GCCCCCCAGCATCTGCGGCATCCAGAACGGCATCGTTGCGTATGCGATCAACGCGGCGGAGTGGAAGACCGGCGGGAGCGCCGTGACGCTGACGTGCGCAAGCAACGTAACGACGGCGAGCAGCACCAGCTGGACCGCGGTGTATGACGTGGCGGTGGAGTATCCGAACGTGAAGACCTACACGGTCCGCTACCACGCCGACGAGACGTCCTCGGCCGTCTCGACCACGACGACCATCACTTACGGCAAGAGCACGGCCCTCGCCAAGCTGTCCTCGCTGGGCATCACCAAGCAGGGCAAGACGTTCTGCGGATGGGTCGGACGTCGCGAGTCTGACGGCAAATGGCTCATGCGCGACTCGAAGGGCAACATGTCCTGGAAGTCGCTAGCCTCCGGCGCCCTGCCCGCCGGCTGGGAGCTCTATCTGTTCAGGGACGCCCAGCGCATCTCTACGACCGCGCCCTACGGCTACGTCGACCTCTACGCGACCTGGACCAAAACTGGCACCTACACGGTCCGCTACCACGCCGACGAGGCGTCCTCGGCCGTCTCGACCACGACGACCATCACTTACGGCAAGAGCACGGCCCTCGCCAAGCTGTCCTCGCTGGGCATCACCAAGCAGGGCAAGACGTTCTGCGGATGGGTCGGACGTCGCGAGTCTGACGGCAAATGGCTCATGCGCGACTCGAAGGGCAACATGTCCTGGAAGTCGCTAGCCTCCGGCGCCCTGCCCGCCGGCTGGGAGCTCTATCTGTTCAGGGACGCCCAGCGCATCTCTACGACCGCGCCCTACGGCTACGTCGACCTCTACGCGACCTGGAAATAGCCTTTAGGCCATCAGCATTATTGCGAAGCCATGCCTTTGCAAAGGCGGTTTTGCCGTCCTTATTTATTCCTCTTTACGAGCAATTTCAGGTAACTTAGCTGGCCAGTTTTCCAAATCAGAAGCAGATATATACCGCCACCAACCAGACCTTTGACCACAAGCGTTAGCAAATACGAACCATTAACAAATCTAGAAACCGCGATAATACCCAAGGCCGAAACAAGGCCCGCGCAAAATTCAGGGGCAAAGCCCTTTACATATGAAAGTACGCTTTTCCCAAAGCCCTTATGCACTACAAAATAGAGATACGGAATCGTACTCAAAATAAAGTAGGAGCTCACCATTGCTGCAACCACGGTTAGCGATCCCGACAGCAAACCGACGACAAGCATAACGACCATCGCGGAACTGGTGATTAATGTATGCCTGAATAAATAATCAGTATGCTTAAGTCCTTCGAGCACAGAAAATACCATGTAGTTGTGCATTTGGAAAACAATGCTGACACTCAAGATTGAAAAAGGAAGCGCGGATTCAGCCCACTGACCGCCAAAAAACAAAGTTATCAATTCGGACGAGGCAAGGGGGAAAAACACACTTGCGAATACTCCGACGATTGTCATGGCTTTTTCGGTCTTGAAATACAGCCCATAGATGCGGTCCACATCACCCTCGGCCGCAGAGAAAAATGACTTGAGCACTGGCCCAATGGTGCTTGGGACAATTTCTATAGGATACTTTGCAAGCTTATAAGCTTTGTCGTAGTAGCCAAGTGTAGTAGATCCGAGAACTGCGCCGATAAGCATGTTATCAAGGTTGCGAATAAAATATTGCAACACCTGAGATAGAAACTGATAGGAGGAGAACCGCATAACTTTTCGTAGCGGCTTAACAAAACTCCTTCTACCAAGGGGAATCTTTATTGCAACCAGGTTCCAAACAAGTACAAATAAGGCTTGCAGCACAGTGTTCAAAACAAGCGAATAAACACCCCAGCCTGAGACTGCAAGCGCAATCGCAATCAAACTAGACGCAAGCGATGTGACAATAAGACGAACTCCAGAGACCAAAAACATTTTGTCTCTAAGCAATATGCCATTCGGCACCATATTGGCGGCGTTAAAGATAACCGACAGGGATGCGAGGCACATTAACGGGACATACTCGTTGTTCGAGTAGATCCAGGAGATTGGAACGGAAATGGCGCAAAAGATGATTGCCATGACGATGCCAAGCAAAAATGTAAAAGTAAGAAGTCCGCTGCAGTCATCGTCAGTCAGATCGCGATATTGAATTACAGCAGCGCCGATTCCCACGTTAGACAGAACGGAAAATAGCCCAAGAAAGACACTGATAACAGACATCGTTCCATACTGCTCAGGAGTAAGGAGACGAGCAAGAATCATAGTGATAACAAGCGAAAGAAGTACGTTGATGTATTTTGAACCGAACTGAATAACCATCGCAGCTCTAATGCCTGCTTGGCTCTTTTTGATGCTCACTAATGAATCCCCACATCCGAACACTGCAGCCATAATTATGGAGCAGTAAACCATCCAAACCTAAATTCCTACAACGGCGCTTGTGACTTAGAAGGAGCCAATCGCTATGATTGGGCCAATTTCGATTCGCATAACGAGACCGCATTGGACAAGTAGGCTAAAGACCGGCTTTTCATCTCAGCTCGCGCAGCATCAAACCCAGAGTAATCTGGGATAGAGTCCAGGCACCTCTCAAGAGTTATCGCCGTAGCAGAGAACTTCCCAAGATGGTATGAATCCAAGTACTCAACGACTTTCGCGTTGCCACGAGCAAAGGATGCAAACTTCTTATGAAATATAGACGAGAATACTGACCCATGAAATGTGTCCGTAACCACGAAGTCAGCTTTGTCTACCAGTCCAAGAAACTCAAGTGGACCCGACGGCAAACTAAAATCACACCAATTAAGAGACTGACCCGCAGAGACGAGCTTAAGCCCTCTGCTCTGAGCAAACTTTTTAACTGAAGCAATCTCTTCACTCGTCATCTTAGTCCCATAAGAGTAGACAAGGATAAAGTGCTCGAAATCCGGAGCGATTCCAATCTGTCGAAATTCAGCTTGATCCAAAAGCAGAGTGGGGTCACAAACGACCTCAGCATTTTTGCCAGTCAATTTAGCAACGGACTGGGACGTCGTTTCATCGCGAGCAGAGAGCAAGTCAAAGCCACGAAGAGAAGCGCAAAATCCTTCGACATTGGGAAGTGCTGTGAAATCTGTGCCATTTGCAGAGGGAGCGTATGAAACACGAACGCCTCCACCGACAATTCCTTCTCCCCAAAGCGTCGGAAAATTAAAAATCTCCCTGCGCTGCAGGTTCCAAATTTCATCACTGCCAAAAACAAGTAAATCGTCTTGCCCAAAAACATTGTCTGAAGCAACCACTTGATAATTCGCAAGTAAAGAGCAATAAGCGTCCGCTTTCTTCTTCTCAAAAGCAAAGCGATTAAAATCACGAGATTTAACTGCAGCTTTTAAAACGGACGGAAAGCTCCTCCGTGGGCTACGAGCCCCAGTCTCAACGTACCGAGGGCATGCACCTGTAAGGTTGCGAAGCGCCTCCCCAAGTGAATAGGCTTGGAGAAACGCCCCGCAGTTGGGACTGTTATAAAGGGTCACGATGTTAGGGCAAACCATATGGCGGTCCTCCAGATAAACCTAAAAAAGAACTAATCAATTAGAGCTGCACATAGCATGATGAGATTTAGTCGCTTAGTCTCAATAGGGGCACGCCAAGTAACAAATAGATTGTAAATGTGGTCGCATCATAGAGCGGATTTCCGGTTAGGCAATAAAGCAAAAAGAAAATCTGGACCGCGACCGAAAGAACTGCAAGTTTCGACGCCGAATCATATTCGCGATTCTCAATGTTTTTAGCTAATGCGGTCTTGGCTGATATAACTAGTCCGGATATTGCGGCAATTAGGAAGAGGATGATTCCCACAAGGCCCTCTTCTGCCAGAAGCTGTAGATAAACGTTATGGGCGTTCTGATTAAGGTTATTTTGCAGGTATAAGCGTGCCAGATCGGAGACACCCGACTGATATAGCGTTTTGGTAAAGGACTTCCAACCGTTACCGAAAAATGGGGATGACTCCCACATCTCAAGACATATCGCGTAATAGCTAGAGCGGCCATCATCGAGTTCCGCGCCCTCCAGTCTCTCCAGAACAGCTGCGAGCGCAGGTACATACAGCGAGAACACGTACAGCAACAATACTGCGAACAGCAAAATTAGGGCAAATTTAAACCACTTCGTTAGTTTGCCCTTGCCTCTATTAAATAGAAAAAAGATGGCGAAACACGAAGTAACCCCAAACAAGAGGTGTGCCCTCTTTGTTGTTGCCAAAAGTGCAAGCAATATAAAGGCAGAGACCAATATCCACTTACGAGAGCCACGCTCCAGTTTGCTCAGAAAATAAGCAGAAATCAGACCCCAAGCAAGATACATTCCGTTTGTTGAATAGTGAGATGTCAGACCAGCCTTGTAGTTCTTAGCTGTAAGCACATTCGGATAGAAACGAGGCTTAAACCAGCCGGAGTAGACATTTGGAAAGACCAAAAAATAGAGGGTAGCCGCTGCATGGACTACCGCAAAGAAAGCAATGGTCTTTGCGATAGTAATTACCCAATGGCTTGAATCCGCTCTTAGAAAGACGCTTAGAAGTAAAGTTAGGGAAAACGTAAACAGCCAAGACTTCTCGCTGCCTGTGAGGAGCACTCCCCCCCTATTCACAACCGCGTACATTAGAAATACAAGAAGAAATGCACACGACGGAAGTAACGCTATACGAACATGCTTCCTGGTAACGCGAGCAAAAGATAGTCCGACTGCGAATACCAAACTTCCGTATCTAATTGCACCTGATGCAGGAAGAACTCCACTGAAAAAGATAGAGCCGAGGTAAAAGAATAGAGACAGCTTGATTAGAGCAACGCCCAAGTCTGCATTCAGAACCCTATACGAAAGATCGTCACGCTCTACTCGCTGTACGGCTACGGCCAAAATCAATCCTATCCTTGCGCTTTAGAATCAACTCTAATTCCAATATATATATTTGACCTGTTTTCTCAGATTCGAGCAAGCCGATTCCTACAGTTCTGTCTTTCGGCACAAACCCCATCTTGAAAATCTAGTCTCTTTTATACAGGTCTCTTGTGTACACCTTGTCGGTTACATCACTCAGCTCTTCGCTCCAGCGATTTGCGATAATCAAGTTACTATCGGCCTTAAAAGTCTCCAGGTCGTGCGTTACTACAGATCCAAAGAATTCCTCAGCATCCAGCGTGGGCTCATAGACCACCACTGGCACGCCCTTGGCCTTCACGCGCTTCATTACGCCTTGGACAGAGCTCGCACGGAAGTTGTCAGATCCGCTCTTCATAGTAAGGCGGTAGATACCAACGACAGGCTTCTCGACACCGCTGGCACGCACTTCGTCGACAATGTGCAAGATTTCATCAGCTACGAAGTCTTTACGCGTACGATTTGAGTCGACAATCGCCGTGATAAGGCTCTGGGGAACATCCTGGTAGTTTGCCAGAAGCTGCTTGGTGTCCTTGGGAAGGCAGTAACCGCCGTAGCCGAAGCTTGGGTTGTTATAGAAGTCGCCAATTCGGGGCTCGAGGCTCACGCCACGGATGACATCATCGGTTAATAGTCCACGCGCTGCACAGTAGGTATCGAGTTCATTGAAATAGGCCACGCGCAAAGCGAGGTAGGTATTAGCGAAAAGCTTAACCGCCTCAGCCTCAGTGGTGCCGAGTACTAGGCGTGGTATTCCTACGATGCCATCGGCGTTCTCGCGCGTAAGCTCGACAGGGTCGGCACCCTGAGCAAGTAGCTCCGCGAATTCCTCGGCAGCACTCACGGCTTCTGCGTCGTCTCGAGGCGCGCCCACGACGATTCGGCTCGGATGCAGATTGTCGTAAAGCGCCCTGCTCTCACGCAGAAACTCAGGACTGAAAATGATACGTCGGTCGTGCAAGCGCTCGCGCAGGCTTGCTGTGTAGCCAACCGGGATTGTCGACTTGATAACAATCCAAGCAACAGAGTTCACCTCACGCACGGCAGCAATTGCCGCCTCAACAGAGGTGGTGTCGAAGGAGTTCTTGTCGGAGTCGTAATTGGTAGGTGTCGCGATGACTACATAATCAGCACCTGCATACGCCTCTACAGAATCGGTCGTCGCAACAAAATTCAACGCACGCTTCCCTGATTTTGCTTCAGCAAGAAAACGCTCGATCTCGGCATCCCGTATGGGAGCCTCGTAGCAATTTAGCTTCTCAACCTTCTCCGGAACAATATCAAGGGCACAAATCTCGTTGTGCTGTGCCAGAAGCATCGAAATTGAAAGCCCGACATAGCCTGTTCCCGCAACAGCTATTTTCATCTAACAAGCACCTCAATCCGGTTGTTCGATCTGCAGCAACCACTGATTTAATTACAACAAGGAGAGAGCCCGTCAATCCCCCCCCCTTTTTTTTAGAGAACGTAGCAAACACTACCTTTGTTAAGGAGCCGGCCACACGTCGCAGCATAGAGCAGCAGCAGCAGTTGCAAAACAAACACCCATGGTTAATCCCCATTGTTCAACTCAAATGAAGAACACTCAGGCAGCAAACTCTTCAATGCATCAACGACTAACCTTTCAGCAAGCTCAGCGTTTGCCGTATCAACCAAATTATCATTAAGGCAAACGAACTTGTTTTTACCTCTAGTAATATACATAGCAGCTTCGGCTGCCTTGTTCTCATCGGTTATCTGGAACGTGGCTCCAACATCTTTTCGTCGCGGCTCAAAATTACCTGCCGCTAACTGCCAATCCTGGAATAGCCATTGGTTGGGATCAGTAGGGACGCGGAACTTGTGTGAGCAAACATCAGTCATTAGCTGGGGTTCTTTATCCCAAATTTCTTCAAAGGTGCTCTTCATCAGAGAGTCCGGCAAGTGATAGTTCTTAAAACCAAAAAACGATGGATACGGAAGCATACTGATAGTCCTGAGCATATCCCTGCCATATTTGAAATTTAGCCACTTAAAGGGGTGAGCTCCGACTGATTCGCGGGCCGTATAATATTTATTAATCACAGCTACATTAGTGGCAGATGCGTAATGCCAATCACCGGCCAATACTCTAAAGGGAGTAAGCACAGCGCTGTCGCATGGCAACCCCCCAATAAAGAAATCCGAGGGCTCTGTCGGACCGATAATCATCATGTCATCATTGAAATTAACAAAATGCTCGGCAAGCCCTGGAATTCGATGAAAATTAAATTCGATTGTTCGGGAACTAAAAGTCGGTAGATATTCCTCCGGAATGTAGTCTGCGTGCTTAACAATGGCTAATTTAGAGTTATTGGTATCGAGCCAGTCAGGAAGATGCCCGCATGTGACGAAATGTACCTTTCGCACCCATGGGGCAAATTTATCTATTCCGCGAAATAGATAGCGAAGTGTATCCCATGGCCTATAGCGAATATCACGGTGGTCAACTTGTCGTAGATTTATGCCATCGTTACCTAGGTGCTTTGCCTTTTGTTCAAGCCATGCGGGATCTGTTCCGTCTACCCAAGTTATAACGAAATCGATATCACAATCTTCCACAAGGCTTTTTCTCATAAGTTAACCTCTCCTCCAAATGTGGACACATAGATTGAGAGCGAACTCAGACAAGCACATTGTCTTCGTAGAATGCGCAATCCTTACTTTCCACCGATGTAACTTGGCCATCAGCCGCAACGATTTTTAAGATAGCGGAGGCTCCAGACCGCGCCCGGCTACTATCCATCCTTAAATTGGGGCGTTTCTCTTGGATTATCTCACGCTATTGAATGTTCCTTTCATTATTCTCACTGTCTGCTCAAGCCCATAGCCGGCGGCCTGAATCGTAGCAGCATAGGTCTCTCTATCGGTCACGCTCTTACGCGCCATTACATACAGTTCGTCAGCCCAAGCAATCGGAGAAGCATCCAGGGAGCATCTCTTGGACAGTTCCGTGAGGTCGCCCTCGTGGGGTTGCACATCCGAAATGAGGATAGGCAACCCCGAGCACTGGGCTTCAATACGAACGATTCCCAGGCCTTCATAGAGCGATGGCATGAGAAAAGCGTCCAGAGCGCAGTACCAAGGCGCTGTGTCGGCAACAGGTTCATGAATAACCAGTTTGTCGTCTATTCCAAGTTTCTTAGCGTGTGTACGAGTTTCCTCGACAAGCTCTCCCCCGCCCACCATTAGATAGCGAGCATTTGAATCAAGCTTCAGGTACTCCGCAAAGACATCTAGCTGGAATAGAGGATTCTTAGCCGGCGCAATGCGACCGATATTACCGAGGAGCGTCACGTCCTCGGATATTCCTAGCTCAGCCCGGATAGCAGTGCGAGATTCGACTTTGTAACGGAAGCGCTCGGTATCGATGCCGTTGTTCACAATCTGAAACGGCTTATCGCCAAATAGGTAACGACCGGCATCCTTAGAGCACGCAAGCCTTACCGTGGCGGTATTGCCGTACAGGCTCGTAAACACCTTGCTGATAAAGCGCTTAAGCGTCTTAGCTCCGGCACCAACGTCTGAGTTATGCGAGTGAACAATGCGAACCGGCACTCCATGCCTCTTGGCGACCCAGGAGTACACGAAGCCGGAACCATTCATTGTGTTGATGTGCACCGCATCGTAGTGATTTGCTGCGAGCAAATCGCCAAACGCCTTTGCGCCCCGGATGACACGCTTGATGAGGTTTGGACGATATCCGTCGTAGACCGTGTACTGGCCAACGCCGTATGCGTCGGCCGCATAGCTCGCAAGGCCTTCCCAGCACCATGTGGTAAATACATCGAACTGATAGTCCTCACCCTGCAGGGCAGAGATTTCCCCACAGATAAAGGATTCAATGCCACCCTTACCCCAGGCTTCTGAATACACAAGGATTTTCACAAAGTTCCCTCCCACAAAAGAGGAGTGTAGTCAAACCGTAAATTACTCATGTGTATAGCCAATCGGTGATAGGCCTATAGCCCACGGGAGCCACCGGCGAATTAGCAAATTCATGAGCTGCATTAGGATCATCGCGAGGGCTGTACATATGACCCCCCCCGCAAGCTGAACAGGCATGATTGCGACAGTCAGATCAAGATGCGCAACTCTAAACATCCCAAGCTTTGCGATGTTCAAGCAAAGAGCATTCACGACGTAAAAACACAGCGAACATCTACCGATATACGCAAGCGGTTTTATTCCTGCGAGCAACTTCGATAGAAAGACGAAAGCAGCAGTGCCAGCCAACGCTGTGAAAATAGAAAACAGCTCTCTCGTAATAGCATTCTCGGTGCCGAGCGAAACGTATGCGAATACACCCGTCAAGAAAAAGGCCGCAAAGCCACCAATAAGGGTCTCCATGCGTATAGCGCTGTGGATTCTTCCTTTAAGCGCGAATCCGAAACACATAAAGCCCACTACTTCTACCGCGCGCGCAAGCTGGAAGGGGATAACCTTAGCAATGCCTAAGGAGCCCATGACGTGATACGCGAGGATTAGAAGAATGCCAACCGCAAGATAATTCCGCTCATCTTTGAGCATCCTTGCTAGCCAGTACATAAATAACTCAGCGAAGAATAGGGCCATGAGGAACCAATGCCCGTTACCCATAACTAGGACATCGAAGAGCTGGCTAGCTATCTCATAGTTGTGCGCCGTCTGAAACGAAGCAGCAAGCGTCGGAACTAACAAACAAGCGATTGGCTTGGCTAGAAAATACAGCGAGAACACGAAGTAGGGAACAAGGAGCGTCTTCGCCTTACGCTTTATGAACTCTGCAAAGGAACCTCGACCGCTAAAAGTAATGCCGGCAAGGAAGAAAAACAGCGGCATATGAAACAAATAAATTGCAGAAATCAGTGGGTTGAGAGCCGGCAGCCAAACACTTTGACCATCGCCGTTCCTAAGATGGCCAAATGAAACAAGGATGATGCCCAGCCCTTTAGCAACATCGACCCATTCGATACGGCTGCGCTTATCCGCACCCGCGAGATTTGCGTTAGATATGCTCGCCGCCATTAAAAGCTCTTTTCGTACTTCTTGCCGAGGAACTTAGCGGCGAGAAAGCCCTTGCCCTTAGCAATCCAGTCCACGGGCTCAGGGCTAACGGTGGGCATTTCTGCCCACATAACATCGTTCGTCACAAGCCAGGTGTCCAGCAACATCTCGCTAATACGACCGGGCCAGCGGGCGTTGAAGGCGTCGTAGTCTGTGGCGCCAAGACAGCGCTCAACGTTACCGAGGAGCGGGAAGAGCCACTCACAATAGGCGTCAAAGACATCCGACTTTGCCACCAGCATATTGAACATGTGCGCCTTGGTGCCAGCCATCTCAGCATCGAACGCCGGGAGGTACTCGGGGCATGCGCCCTCTATTGCGCTCCTGGTAGCATCCAGCTGCTCGCCGGGAAGGGTGTGACGATAGTGACCGTCGATGGTCTCAATCACGTAGTTACGGACCTTGGGAACAATGATTTGAGCGCCCGTCTTCTCAAAGAGGCTCGCGAAATCCTTCCCCGTAGCGATGCGACAGAAGCGATCCTCGGAGCTCTTCTTTATCGAGTCGCCCGTGCGGAAGTGACGGCGGTAGTGCACAAGGCCTTTGTAGGCGGCATCGGAGTTCTTCCAAAGCCAGTAGAGGCCCGTGAGCTCGGAGTAGGAGGCGTTGGAGGCTGAGATATTCTCGCCTTTGTTGTCCTGCTGCATGTCGGTGCAGATGTCAGGATGCAGCTCGGCGCCAACGTGCAAAGGCAGGTAGCAAGAATCGCTCGGCATGCGATAGGGCTTGTGGGTCGCCACCGCGATCTGAATGTCATACGACATCTCGTCTTCGTTCTCGCTGTTCAAACCCTGCTCCACGTCCCCGATACCGGGAATCCTCCCGTCGACACGTCTTGACGTCTCAACCAGCCGGCAAGACATCAGCCATGCATCGCTTAAGCCTTACTCAAATATAGTAACACGGGAATGTACCCCCTACCGCCATGCTGCGGCAAAGGTCATAAACGCTCGACATGAGTAATGACAAGAAGGTCGTGGCTGGCAAGCGCAATCACCCAAAGAAAGGGCAGCGGACACGCTAAAGCAGCTTTCTAAACCCGGGGACACGAACGAGCACAGCCGAAAATGCAAGCGACGGGATGAGAATCAGCAGGTACGTCACGATTTCAAAGACGACCGAAGGCAGCGGCGCGGCCACCCAGTCAAGCGCCTTATATAGCAAGTTGGCGAAGATGGGGTGCACGAGATACACGGCAAAGCTTAAGCGGCTTA
>CAVEUW010000058.1:0-11125 GCA_963619015.1 Senegalimassilia sp.
CAGTCAAACGAGCTTGCGCTTCTTCTGTAAGATTGACCGTTTCGGGGAACATAAAGAATGCGTAGGCCTGTGTCGAACTACGACCAACACGCCCTTTAAGCTGATACATTTGCGCCAACCCAAGCCGCTGAGCATCTTCAATAATCAGTGTATTTGTATGCGGATTATCAATACCGCTTTCAATGATGGTAGTAGCTACCAGCACATCAAGTTGTCCAGCAGAAAATTCTTCCATCACGCGCTCAAGGCTATCGCGATCCATCTGTCCATGGGCAACCCCAACGCGCGCCTCACCTGCGGCGGCTTCAACACGACGCACGGCCTCATCAATTGAACGCACGCGATTTGAAACGTAATAAACCTGACCAGAACGCGCAAGTTCACGACGAATTGCGGCGCTTACTAAATCTGGGTCCCACTCTCCTACATGAACTTCCACAGGCCGACGGTCATCGGGAGGCGTCAGAATTAGGCTCATATCACGCACACCGGAAAGCGACATCTGCATGGTTCGCGGAATGGGTGTTGCCGAAAGCGTGAGCACATCAATTGACTCACGCAGATTCTTCAGCTGCTCTTTATGGCCAACGCCAAACCGTTGCTCTTCGTCGATAATCACCAGCCCCAAATCATGAGGGTTCACATCACGAGAAAGCAAGCGGTGTGTGCCAACCAGTACTTTAACGCTGCCATCAGCAAAACCCGCCAGAGCTTGCGCTTGTTGCTCGGGCGTGCGGAAGCGCGAGAGTACTTCAACGGCTACCCCAAACGGTTCGAAGCGTTCCTTGAAATTGGTGTAATGCTGCTGCGCAAGAATAGTAGTAGGACAAAGCACCATGACCTGCTTGTTATCCTGGGTCGCCAGAAAAGCAGCACGCAAAGCAACCTCTGTTTTGCCGAAGCCGACGTCACCGCACACAAGGCGATCCATCGGTTTTGAAGATCGCATATCAGCCTTAACATCTTCAATAGCTGAAAGCTGATCTGGTGTTTCTTGATACGGGAAGCTTTCTTCCATTTCGCGCTGAGCTATGGTATCTGGCCCAAACGTAAAGCCTTGCGCGCTTGCTCGACGCGCATACACGTCAACTAGATCGAACGCCAATTTCTTCGTCGCGGCGCGTGCCTTCTTCATAGCACGTGACCAATCTGCAGTGTTCAAGCGCGTCAAGCGCGGACTTGCTCCCTCTGGGCCAACATAGCGGGTAACGCGATCAAGCTGTTCAACTGGAACAAACAGCTTATCGCCCTCAGAATATTCAAGCAGCAAGTAATCCCGTGCAGTGCCGTCAAGTTCACGACGTACCAATTCTTTAAAGTGCGCAACGCCATGCTGCGCATGGACCACATAGTCACCCGGCTTATAGGGAAAAGTAATTTCAGTTACATCAACATGTCGGCTCTGTCGTGTTGTATGCGACCCTTGCGTATCCGAAACGCTAATCATGGCTAGTTTTGCAGCCGGAATAATCATTCCTAAAGGAATATCAACATCGACAACATTAACAACGGCCCGACGCAAGCGTCGTTTGCGAGCCCCGTCTGTTGGTGCAAGCAATGGATTATTTGCTTCCGCTGCCGCTTCATCTTGTTCAACTTCGGTTGCATCGAGCCATTCTTGCACCGGCAGATTGTGATCGACAAACTCAAGCAGCATGTCAGCACGACTGCGACGGTTTGGCGCGCTAAACACAACGGTATAACCTTGCTCGATTAAGTTGCGAAGGCGGCCATATAGCTTATCAGGATGTCCCGCGACCTCTACTCGCTTGACCGGAAGTTCAACATCAACACTGCCACCCACACGCATAATAGACACATAGGTCGCACGCTGGCATTCACCAAAAGATACGTGCGCAGGCGGAGCCACTAACCCTTCAAGCGATACGTTTGTTCCTTTAGAAGTTTCTGCTTCTTGCGCCGCATGAGTCATATCGTCAAATAAGCTACGAGGCTCAACCAAAACACAGGTAGCATTTGACGGCAGATATGCGCCAAGCGTTACTGGCTTGTCGTAGAGATACGGCAGCAAAATATCGCTTCCCTCAAAACGTACACCTCCATCAAGGTTTTCAAGATGTTCGGAAATTTCCCGAAGAATCGGATTAGAAGCGCCCTGAGTAGCAAGCTTTTTTCGTGCACGAGCAATACCTGACTTGCTCGAAATAAATTCAACTGCTGGGTAAATCTCAACAGATTCAAGCGACGAAATAGTTTGGCCCGTTGCAGGAACTATGCGGCGAATTTCATCGAGCTCATCACCAAAGAAATCAAGCCTTACTGGATACGTTAAATTGCCGGGAAACACATCGATAGTGCCACCACGCGTGCAAAACGTACCTGGTCCATCAATCTCACCTGTGTTTTTGTAGCCGCGCTCCTCTAGTGCTCGAGAAACATCAGCAAGTTCTTCAATTTTTGCATGGCGAAGGCCCAACATGTCAGCTAGTTCGTCTCCTGCTGTAAATGTAAGCGGAGAAGCAGAATTTGAACCCGCAGGCGGCAAAGTACGCATAAGCGACCTGGCCGACGCAACAACAATCACTTCACGACCAGACTTTAACGCCCAAGCGGCTTCCATGCGTTTAGCTATTACGGCTAGATTAGGATGTTTTGAACCAAATGGAAGATCTTCTCGTTCTGGAAAGCGTAAGACTTTCCCTTCGCCTAAATAACTGGCAATGCTTCGAGCAAAGCTTACGGCAGCATCTTCGCCCGCAACTACAACAAGTGTTGTCTGTGGTTTATGAGCAAAATGCGCAGCAATTAAAAATGGCCGTGCACTATTTGCGACGCCTAAAGTCGCATCATTTCCTGCGTCAAGCTTGCCCCAAAAATCATCCAAGCATTCAGACTGTTCTAGAGAAAATGTTAGAGAATCAATAAGCATTAAGTACGGCCCTTCAAAGCATGTACAACACCAAAAGCCGCGAAACCAATTTATTGGCCGCGGCAATACCTTTTCGATTGGATTTTATCATCTAGGCGACGGGCTGCAGCGCCTTGTTTGCACCTCATTAGAATCGTCCAAATTCTTGCCTCAATGGAAGTTATTCCACCCAGCCGAAATGCTCAACAGCATGCAAGATGCCATCTTTATCACAAGGATCAGTCACGTAATCAGCTTTTGCTTTTAAGGCTTCTTTTGCGTTACCCATCGCAATTGAAGTCCACTCGGGTATGAACATATTCAGGTCATTATAGCCATCTCCGAACACCACTACGTCTTTATAGGGAGCTCCTATAGCATCACAGAGCTTCTTAATTCCAATTGATTTATCAGTGGGCTCACAGAACATACAATCGCTGTCATAGCGAACATGAGGGACACCACAAAAATCAATGTCATCGTCGTGTCCTGGCTTTAACGGAATAAATATTTTGTAGATGGTTGAAAGACTATCAATGTCCAACGAAGGTTGTACAACAGTAGGTGCATAACCATCGTTTGAAGCAGCTTCAAAACGAGCGTCACGGCTATACCGAATCATGCGGTTTTCAGTCATGATGGCCCATGGAATATTGTCGTTATCTAAGCGATGAAGCAATGTATGGCAGGGTTCAGTTGGCATACCTTCCATCCATATCAGTTCACCATGAAGCGTGACCGAGTTACCACCGTCGGCAACGATGGATCGAATGCCACATGATTCAACATAGTTCAGTGCATTAGCTTGGAGCCTACCCGTAGCAAGACCAACGAAATGGCCAGCTGCACGCAAACGATTAATGGCTTCGTGAGTAGACGCAGGAATAGTACGCGTTAGCGGAATAGCTAACGTGCCATCGTAATCAAAGAAGAAATACCGCTTGTGCATGTTTGGGTTCCGTTTCGTCGGTATTAATCGGTCACCAGTATACACTCATCTCATACAAACGCAACTTCTACGAATACGAACTGGGCAAACTTGTACAAGATTGATATATCGGTTACCGGTTTTCACCAGTATTCATTTCGAAGTTTGAAAATGGTGACGTTATACTTTCAATAACGAAAGGATACAGACATGCCTCGCGAGCTAAAGAAAGACAAACAAACACGAGCTATCGAAATAGCTCACCGTATGAACGATCATTACCCAAAAGCAGAATGCGCACTTCACTACTGGGGTGACCCTTTCAAGCTAACGATAGCTGTCCTTTTATCTGCTCAAACCACCGATAAGGGTGTCAATAAAGTTACTCCAACACTATGGGAGCGCTACCCTACCCCTCAAGCTCTTGCACAAGCAAGCATTACTGACGTTGAAGAGATTATTCGGGCAATAGGCTTTTATCACACCAAAGCTGGCAACTGCATTAAATGTGCGCGTATGGTAATGAGCGAATTTGGCGGAGAAATCCCAAAAGACATTAACGAACTTCAAAAACTTCCGGGTGTTGGTCGAAAAACCGCAAATGTCGTGCTTAATGAGGCATTTGGAATTGTAGAAGGCATCGCCGTCGATACACATGTGTTTCGAATAGCCCATAAACTGAAATTAGTAGGCCCATCTGCTGATACTCCCCAAAAAACCGAAGATGCACTATTGAGGCTGTACCCGAGAGAATACTGGGGGCCCATCAACCATCAATGGGTGCTATTCGGAAGACAAACCTGTATCGCACGACGACCAAAGTGCGATACCTGTTTTCTTACAGATCTTTGTCCATCAGGTATGGGCAATAGTCTAACAAGTTAACTTATAAAGAAGGTTATGTTTTAGTTACTACCTGCGCAAATAAGGTCTCTTCATGAAGCATTCACGCGCGAGGAGTATACTAATTAACCACAAGGTCATACGAACGTGCAGCCCAACACCAGCAAATATTTAGCGGCGCGCCTGCTTTCGTTTCGGCAGTTTAAAGGAGGCAGCATGGCTAAGGTTGGTGACATCGTAGTGTTTAAGCACAATGTCTGCAAGATTGAATCAAAGCGCGAAAAGTATTTCAACGACAAAGATTATTGGCAACTGAAGGCCCTGTTTGAAAACTCCCTTACACTGTATATCGATTGCGATCAGGCTAAACTTCCTGTGATGCGACCTGTAATGACCAAACAGGAAGCGCTAGAACTAATTGACTCTATCCCAACATCAGACCCAAATGAAATTGCCAGCGCAGTAAATCAGGCAACTTCGGTGAGCATCCGAGAAGCTAAAGACACATACGAAGCATACCTGAAATCACTTTCACCTAAAGATTTAGTACCTATCATTAAAACCTGTCATACACGCTCAGTTGCGCGAGAACAGAGCGGGCAAAACCCCACTGCAGTAGACAAGAAATATCTCGACTTAGCCGAAGGGCTTTTGTGCGATGAGCTATCTATTTCGCTCGATATTCCGCGCGACGAAGTCCACGAATATATGCTAAAACGAATCGAAGCAGCCTCAGCATAAGCTTTCGTTACAAAGAAGGCTTATGACGGCGCATAAGGTATGGTTTGTAAAACTCTTTAGTGCATACTCGAAAAAACGTAACAACATAGCTTAAAGCGGCTTACAGAAAGCCATATTCAAGGGGAAGCAAATGCTTCCCCTTTCTTTGCCCACCACGTGAATCAATCCGGCATCAACTGAAAACAGCGTTATCAACAAACACGCAGTTCATCAAACTAGACAAAGACTGAACAGCCCAGCAGAACAAACCAAAGGCACTACTTGCGAGTAATAGGACTGCCCAAACGAGAAAGCTCGCCAGCAAGAATATCAACAAGGAGCGGCAGCGCAGCATACACATCCGGCGTTAAACCCTCAGTCGCTTCGCCCGGCGACGCGTTGGCTACTTGCATACCCAAGCACAAACCTTCCGCATGATAGCCAAGCAAAGCAGCAGCATCAAATAAGTCAATCAACTTTAAGTCGTGCAAACTGGCATTGATGCCAACATGACGCGCCATCGCTTCGGGTTCATAACGCAAAACAGTACCGGGCTCTTCACCTGAATCATCCACCGCGTCAACAGTGATAAGCAAGTCATATTCATTCACGCGATCGATCATCGCAAGCGTCAAACAGCCTAAATCCAAAAGCTCAATGTTGTCGGGAATATCCCAATGAGCAACAAGCTCATCAAACACGGCAGGCCCTATACCATCGTCAAGCATAAGGCGATTACCGACACACAGTATTGCAATGCGATTTGGTGCCAAGTTAGCTGGCACAGCTTCATTTGACATAACGTAGTCATGAAGCGTCTTGTCATGCTGAATTTGATTTACCTCAGTAAGTGGCACATTTGACATACTAGGCCACCATAGGTGTTCGAAGACAGAGGTTATACCAGGTAGCAAAGGCAATCATCGCTATGCCAACAATAACACTGACTACAGCCCATAAGCGCTCGCGATGAATATAGGTGATCTTGGAAACCCCTCGCGCAACCGCACGATGTGCAGCATACGGTTGAGACAAGCGAGCGAACACCAACGTAATAGCAAGCAGAATCACACCGACCAAAATGGCAAGCCCTATCGCCATCGGAGTGCGCAAACTATAGGCGGCGAAGAACATGTTGTCGGCAAACAGCCATAGCGGGTAGAACAAAATAGTCACCCAGATGCCATGTGCAGGTCCCCAAATTGGCGGCAAAAATAAGGCCCCAATATTTATAGGAGGAATATCTTCCATAAACTTTTCCTCAGCAGCAATTTGCGCTTCAGTAAGCTCCGCCACAACAACTCCTTAACGTCAGAACGACAAATACGCCCAATAATCATCTACCTATTGAAACACAAAACTACGAGCGCAAGCAGATAAGGAACCACAGACACAAAGAAAGCCCGGCAGCAAATAAGGCCACCAGGCTTTCTTATTACGTAAGCAAACACCTACGAGTCACAAAGCAATGGAAACACTAGTGCTTGGAGTGACCCAGGTCATCTTCGCCAACGATAACATGCTTATCCGGGTCGTAAACCAAGCCGCCATGTTCCTTATGGAAGAACATGAGCAGCGTCGGGGAAATGCCCTCAACGTTAGCCAGGTATACATGGATGAACATGAAGCAGATGAACACGAACATCATGAAGTAGTGGATGATGCGCATGGACATCAGACCACCAACCAGCGAGGTGCCAGCGGCGAAGAACGCCATGTCGGCCGTGGGAACCCACAGAGCGCAGCCCGTGTAGAACATCAGGATGATCAGAATCGGGATAAGCAGATAGCTGATCTTCTGGGGAACACCAAGCTTAGCAGACAGCGGGTGATCCTTCTTGATGAACAGGTAGTACTTAACCCATGCAGGACCCTGATGCAGGTTGTCCTTCTGAGGCAGCCAAGTCTTGAAGTCGGTAACCTGCTTGCGGGTACCACCGGTAGGTGCAGACTTCACAAAGAACGCCATGATGACGCGAGCAATGCAGTTAATGAACAGCACAAAGCCGAAGAAAACATGCATACCACGACCGAGTGACTCAAAGCCCGGGAAGAACGGGTAATGAATGTAGAAACCGGTGAAAATAAGGATGATCATAGCAACGAGGTTGATCCAGTGCGTGATGACGAAAGCCATCGGATGGGCCTCGCGATAGTGTGCCAAATGTGCCATCTTACTTCACCCCCCAAGGGCTGGTCATAGTCTCAAAGTGCTTGCCCGTGGCAGGCTCGGAAATGTGAACCGAGCAAGCCGTGCACGGGTCATACGAATGAACCGTACGCAGAGCATTAATGGGCTTTTCAATGGTGTCGACCGGGCAACCGATAAGCGACTGCTCGAGCGGGCCATGCTCGCCCTTAGCGTTCATAGGTGCCAGGTTCCACGTCGACGGAATGATAATCTGGTAGCCGTCGATCTTGCCACCGGAAACCTTCTCGGAGTGATAGAGAGCGCCACGCGGAGCCTCCCACATGCCAGTACCCTCACCAGTATCGGTAGAAGGAGCACGGAAGTACTCGGAGTCGCCGGACTTCACAGCCTCGATCAGTTCGTCAACCCATTCCTTCATCAGCTGAGCGATGTAGAGGGTTTCAACCTGACGGATAGCAGTACGACCAAGCGTGGACTGAGCAACGGAGATATCGCCTTCATGGCCAATAGCCTTCAGCAGAGCGTCAACGTTTTCCTTGATGAAGGGAACGTTGCGCTTGTAGGCGGCCAGTACACGGGAAAGCGACGTTGCTTCCATGGGCTTGCCGTCATAGGACGGGCACTTAACCCAGGAGTAACGGTCTTTGACGTTGTACTCGGTGAATTCAGGCTCGGTGGTGAAGTTAGGGGCCTGATACGTTTCAGAACCCTTATACCAGGAGTGGCCAACGTATTCAGCGATCTTGCTTTCGTCGGGCTCGGAGAGGTTAAGGTTCTCATCAAGCACGCCGGAGGGCAGGTAGCGGTTAGACATCTTGAAGTCTTCGCGCTCGAAAACGCCCCAAGCAATATAGCGGCCGCAGCCCTTGCCGAACGTCAACGCGTCAGCGTAGTACGGAGCCAAAGCGAGCGTATCGGGAATCATGGTAGCTTCAACCCAGGTGTACAGCTCGTCAACGAGCAGCTTCAGGTCGTCAAGCTTCTGATCAGTAGGCACGAATGCGGTGCCACCCGGACGGATGGTCATAACATGAGGCATCTTGCCGCCAAGCAGGGCAGAAATCTGCGAAGCCTTAGCCTGCATAGAAAGAGCCTCAAGATAATGAGCCGTGCAAATAAGATCAAGCTCGGCGGGAAGCTTATAGGCAGTGCCGTCGTCAGCGTCAAACCAGTTGCCGCTGAAGATAGAAAGCTGACCGTTGTCAGCAAAGGTGGTCAGGTGCTCCTGCAGAGCAGCAAAGTCGCTGTTCATGGAAGTGCCAGCTGCAGCTGCAAGGTCAGCAGCGTCAGCAGCATTTGCCTTAAGAGCATTGATGGGGTTGACATAGTCAAGCGCAGCAAGGTTGTAGAACCAAAGGATGTGGCTGTGCAAGAACTGTGCGCCCTCAATGATGTTGCGGATGATACGAGCATTGTTAGAAATGGTAATGCCGTATGCCTTTTCAGCAGCGATGGTGGAAGCATGTGCATGCGAAGTCGGGCAAACGCCGCAGATACGCTGCACGATCATAGCAGCGTCTTCAGGCGTGCGATTCTGCACAACAAGTTCCATACCGCGGAAGCAGCCGCCAGATACCCAGGCATCGGAAACCTTGCCGTTTTCCACTTCCATCTCAACGCGCAGATGGCCTTCGATACGGGTTACGGGATCGATAACGGAACGCGTCATGGCTTACCTCCCTTCCTGGGTTGTGTTGGAATTTTCTTCGTGGCCTGCATCTTCAGCATACAGAGCCTTACGCTCAGCCTCAGAGAGGTCATACTGGCCAACGGACTTGTCGGCATGCTTAGCATCCCATGCGCGCTTCTCTTCGAAGTCAGCGCCACCATCCATACGGCCGGTGAGCTTCATGCCAAAGCCATGGCATACAAGTGCTGCAGCAAGCAGACCAGTGATACCAACAGCAATGGTGGTCGGCTGGAAGGACCAATCGCCGATACGCAGCGAACGATGACGCTTAACAAACGGCGTGTTGACCTCAACCCAGTTGTCGCCCGGATCGTTGGGGTTAGCTTCGCAGCAACCGATGCACGGAGCACCGGCCTGCACGCACCAGCTGCGACGGTCGTTCCACATGGTGATGCCGCAATTGGACTTGGTCTGCGGACCACGGCAGCCTAGAGGATACAGGCAGTAGCCCTTCTTTTCCTCTTCAGAGCCGAACTGATAAACGAATTCGCCATTCTCAAAGTGACCGCGACGTTCGCAGTTGTCGTGAATGGTCTGACCAAAAATGCCAGCAGGCTTGCCTTCGCTGGTAAGGTCAAGCTCGGAGGGCTTAAGCTTCATGAGCACAATGTCAACAAGGACGCTGGTGAGCCACTCGGGGTTAGCCGGGCAACCAGGAATGTTGACAACAGGCACACTGATGCCAGCCTTAGCCAGATACTGCTGTACGCCAAGGGCGTCGCTGGAATTGGGGTTTGCACCCATCCAGCCGCCGTTAACAGCGCAAGAGCCAAGTGCTACGACAGCATTAGCGTTTTTGGCAGCTTCAATCAGGTGCTCGGTGCCGGGCTTGCCAGCAACGCGAAGGGCATTGCCGCCCCACTTTTCCTGAACTGCGCCTTCGTAAATAAGAATGTAGTCACCAGCTTCGATGGTTTGCTCTTTAGCAAGCTCCATCGATTCGCCTGCAGCAGCGGACAGCGTCTCGGAGTAGTTCAGCGAGATCATGTCGAGCACGACTTCTGCAGCGTTAGGGGTTTGAGCCTGAGCGAACGACTCGGTACAACCCGTGCAGGAAGCACCCTCAATCCAGATAGCCGGATACAGGTTACCCTTCGTTGCGCCGATAACCGATTGTTCGAGGGCGTCAGCGACCTGCGGTGCTGTAAGCGACGATACGCCAGCAGCTGCAGCGATGGTGCCGCACAAAGCGACGAAATCGCGACGGGTTACCCCTCGGGCCGCAAGCGCGTTACCGAACGCGGACGTTGTGGCCTCTCCTTCCATACGCACACCTCCTTTTAGGTGTCTCTCGTCTGGTCCTGCATATGGAAACAGGACCTCGAATCTGGTAGGTAAGCGAAGATATGCAAAGGCATGCTGAAAAGCACGGCACAAGACCGCAGTCAAATAAAAGGTTGCCCCTGAAACAACCTTTAGCGCCGCACTGCGATGCGGCTTCTCGTCTTGTCCGTGAAGATAGCAAACTGTCTTGCCGATTGATGATGAGGTCGCAGACCCCCATCACCAAGCGTCTCCACTTTTCAGTAGGATATCTTATCACGTACACTTTTATTTCTAAACCGCTAAAATGCGAACGGCATAGAAATTAATTATTCGTTCGCGAGGAGAATTTGATGGCTTCACAAAACAACGTATCTTTCGCCTATTTAGGCCCTGCTGGCACCTATCACGACGAAGCAGCACGCGCCTTTGCTAAGCGCTTAGGTATTGACGAGCCTACCCTTGTTGAATGCCCCTCCCTTTCGGAAGTTTTTGACTGCGTTGACCGTGGTAAATGCGAATATGGCGTTGTGGCTACCGAAAACGCTTTGGAAGGCCCGGTAACCGCCACGCTCGACAACTTCGCGTTTCGATCTAGTGCCACCATTTTGGGCGAGCATGTGCTTGATATTCACCACTGTTTAATCATGCATCCAGAAG
>CAVEUW010000059.1:0-11057 GCA_963619015.1 Senegalimassilia sp.
CAATTCTGCTTGCTTTTGCGATACACAGACGCCGGGTTCCAGCGTGTCCAATCGCCCCAGTCTTTCCACGAGCTCTTTTTCGGTGCCATGTCACGTGTGCGCCAACGAATCTGGTAGCCGTTGGAGCCATCAGTGAGCCATGAGTTTGCACACGTCCAGCCAACGTATTTAGCTGCGCTTTGGTTGCGCTGTGTAGCCACGTCCCCGCCTAGTTCGGCGCACATGCCGATGGTGTGAGGGACGGGCATGTTTGGGTCGGTCGCGTTCGTTGGCACAAGCACCCACTTTTGAGCATTGGTGCTGTCTGACGTGGCAATTTGCACATTTGTATTGGCTTTTGCCGCGCCGGATACGTCCATAACGTATTTGCCTTGCGCATTGCCGCCTGCAACAAATGAAGCAATCGCGCACTCTTCGCCGTCAATGGTTTTGGTCGCATCGTCAAGCTGGATAAACCAGTCTTGTGAGCGCGAGGTGTCAGCAGCATACAGCTGCACGTTTGCGCCATCCGTGAACGTGTCAGATGCCACGTCAACGTATTTCGCCGACGCGATATTGCGCAGTGAGTAGCCGTTTTCGGTTGAGGTCGCGTAGAACTTTTGGCGGTTGCTGTGTTCGATGCCTGCAATTTGGAGGTTCACGCCGTTGCAAGTTTTAGAGCCGGCTGCGTCGAGCGTTAACTTATTTGGAGCCAGCAACGTGCGAATTTCATAAACTCCCTTGTTCTTGAATTTAGGCAACGGAATAAAACACCATTTGCGCGTGTTGTCCAAATCGCCCTCGCCGATAACAACATTCTTACCAGACGTTTTGCCCTTTGCGTCCAACATGAACGTCTTACCCTTTTTATCCACCATAGAGTAGATGGTGTAAACCGGGTAAGACGTTTTGCCAATTGTCTCTGTTTCGCCTGTGTCTGTGATGACCCAGCGTTGAGCGCGAGAATTGTCGTCCGTGTAAATCTGGACGTTGGTGCCAGCTTTCGCGCTGCCGCCAGCAACGTCGATGTTTTTAGCGCACCAACGCGAGCGAATCTCGTAGATGTGCTGGCTTCCGCTGGTTTCGATAAAGTCAACGAACCACTCTTGCCCGTCGTTGTTCCCGAGGTCTTGGGAAAGGTAGACGTTTTCGCCATCTTTGACCGCGTTCCCATCATCAGTGAGCGTGAGGTATAGGTTATTGCCAGCTCGGGTGCGGATGTAATAGCTGCCTTGTGCCAGCTTAGCCACGGTTCATCGCCGCCTTTCGTTGGAGTTGTGATAAGCGCGTATCAACCACCATTCGCCCTGCGTCGTTGTCAATAACGAGGTTCGGGGCGTTGTTGGCGATGATTGAAGGCAAGTTTGACGAAAGCCATGAGGTCACCTTCGCGGCACGTTCATCTTCAGCTTTTCGCATATTTGATGCGCGGCTGTCGCGTACAGCTGCGTCTGCGAGCTTCGCATTGCCAGTAATAGAAACATCGGTGGCAAGGTCGCTCGCCAAGGTGTCAGCCATGCCGCCCACAAGTGATTCAACGTCGCCGAAACCACTCTTCAAGCCTGTGCCTAGCGATTCCATGAGGGCTTCGCCGTTGGGAATCAACACTCGGCGGTCATAGGGCAATGGGCCTTTCAGCGATGCGATAGTGTCGGCAATGCCAGACACAAAGCTATACACGCTGCCAATTGCACTCTTCAAGCCGTTGAGTAAGCCGTTGATGATGGATGAGCCTGCATTCCACAGTAGACTTCCAACGTCGCCAATTGCGCCCACAATGCGCCCTGGAATTCCGCCAACGTAACTAAGCAGGCTCGGGATAGCCTGCAAAGCACCATTGAGTAAGCTGCCGAATAGCTGCACAGCCCCCATTAAGAGTGTTGGCACGCCAGCAATAACGGCCTGCACAACCGACGTAAGCAACGAGCCAATGCCCGCAAGCAAACTCGGGAGACATGCCACAACAGCCTGCAACAACGCACCAAACAGCTGAATTGCTGCCGCCAGGAGCGCAGGCACGTTTGCGATAACCCATGAGCAAATGCTCGATAGCATGTCAATCACTGAAGTCAGTAAGTTGGGAAGTACCAGCGGGATAGCTTCAACGAACTTCATAAACAGTTGCATTGCGCTATTGAGGATTGTGGGCCCATTCTCTGCAATTGTTTGAAGGATTGAAGTTATGATCGTGGCAAACGTCTCTAGCATTGTCGGCATACTTGCCTGAAGCAAAGCCGACAGTTGCGTAAATGCGTCTGTGACAAACGTTCCAATACTAGAAATAAAAGCTGGCGCGTTCGTAGATATGAACGTTAACGCATTAGTTTGCAAATTGCCTAACTGCTCCATAACCCATGGAGCCAACGTAGACGCGAGCGAAACTAAATTGGCGGGCAATTGAGAAAATCCACCATTAAACACGTTAGACAATGCAGTACCAACTGCTCCTTGGTCAAGTGAACCAAGTGCGCCAGATATGCCAGATTGTACGTTTGAGGGAAGTGCGTTAAACACGCTTTGGAAGGCTGTAGAAAAGATGTTTTGTAAGCTGGTTGCCAACGTGGGTGCCAACGAAGACATAAGCCCAGGCATTTCAGAAACTAGCGTCGAAATAATTTGCGCCACTCGTGGAACAACATTCTCGGCGGCTGTGATAACGCTATTAACCAGCTTTTGAGTAGTCTCGGATGCGTCCCAATCTTCATCGCCTAGCGACGTGAGCCAGTTAGTCCACGCGGCCTTCATTGACGCAACACTGCCTTCAATAGTAGTGGCGGCTTCTTTTGATGTGGTGCCAGCTATATTTTGTTTTTTCTGAATTAGGTCGATAGCTGTAACAATGTCGCTAAAACTGTCTATCGATAAATCGGACGCTTCGCCGATGCTGGAAGCGTATTCGTTCGCATCATCAATAAGACGTTCCATCTCAGTTTTGGTTCCGCCATAACCAAGCTTTAAATTGTCCAGCATCGTGTAATTCTGCTTGGCGAAGCCCTGGAAGGCATTCTGCACGTCGGTCATGTCTGTACCAAACGTGTTCACATTGTCCGACATGGCTTCCATAGCTACTTCAGCCTGTGCCGCAGCTTTTACCACGTCGCCGCCAAGCGAATTTGTTAGTGCAGCTGAAAAGCTGGATGCTTGCTGCATATAATCGTTCGCGCTTAAACCGCAAGTTTGGTATGCGGCTTGCGCCTGTGAAATCATTGTGTCGTAGGCTTCGCCGTACAACTTTTTCATGCCGCCGACTTGCTGCTCATAAGTCGCCCATTCGGAGGTAGCAGCTGCAACCATTGCTGTGCCTGCCGCTGTAGCGGCTGTGGACACAGCAGCAAACGCTTTTGCGCCCGCTGATGCAACGCTTCCGAGCGTACCTTTGATGCTGCTTACAGCAGACGACATTTTGCCAGCGTCTACCTGCGGGATGATAGCTAAATAAGCATCAGCCAACTTAGCCATGCTCACCCCTCCCTTCCATCTGCTGCCGCGCGTGGGCGCGCCAGATAGTCAATTAATTCGTCTTTGTCCATCGCGGTAACATCAGGGTGATAGAACGGGTCTATTGGCTCCTCACGCATGGAGTTCACCAGCGCGAGCAATAGCAATTCGGAGTTTGTCCACCCCGCGCGCTCATCCTCTGCCGCCAAGCACCGGCTTCCAAGCGGCAAACTCACCGCTAATGCAGCGGCGTGTGTGACGGTGTACCGACCGGACAACACGTCATCCCAGCAGATGCCATAAACCCGCTGGAAGTCGGCGCGTAGTTCGGTCGGATGTTTCCGCCACATGCGAGCGAGGAAGGTTAGTTTTTTGGTTCGTCGCCAAGTTCGCGGAACACACTTCCCATAAAGGTCACCATGTCGGTAACGGAAGTGCGCCCATCTTTGCGCAGTGATGCTTTGATGTTGGTGTATTGCTCGTCGCCAAAAATACGCTTCATGAGTTTGACAATTGCAAACACATTGCCGTCATCCACGTCGGCCAGCAGCTCCAAGGTTTCAATGTCATCGCTGAAAGCATCACGGTTAATAACAACCGGGATGCCGTCAACCTCGACAGCGAGGGTCTTGCCCTCCTCGCTCGCCGCCATTAGTCAGTCGCCTTTGCGAAGTACTTATAGCCCTTGGGGCCTTCCTCACTTGCAAGTGCAGTGATCGTGACCTTTGCGCCCAAGGCTGCGCCTGCGCTGTAGGTATTAGTATCAATGCCGGTAACCTTTGCGCGAGGGTATACGTCGCGCTCAATCATGCCGTTAGAAAGCACGTGCTCGAATACAAAGCAGCGCACCTCTTTAGCATCGTCGGTCATGGTGACCGACTTCAAAGCGCCGTCAGTATCGGTGGTGACGTTTGCATCACCGAACAGCAGCTTCTGGGTCACCGGGTTGGTGTACTCGATAGGTGTGAATTCGATGGTCACTTCATCACCAGAATCGATAACCAAAACAGGGGTCTTGCCGTAATCCTTAACGGTTTCAGATTCAATGTCGTGGTTTTCTGCCACGCCGTCCTCATTGATATAACCGCAGGTCACAAATGCCTTGTCCAAGTTTGCTACGCCATCGGTGGGAAGAGTGCTGCCTTCAGGAGCAACGTAAACCGCACCGGAAGCCTTCGGCTTGGAAAAGACAACATTTTTAGCAGTCTGTGCCATATTTTGTCTCCTTGATTATTGTTTGAATGCCTGCCCGTGCTGGGCTTTGTAGATGCTTCGCGGGTTCGCCGCAATAACTAGCCCCACGTAATAGGGGCTTGATGTACCTTTACGAGTGACTACTCGTGTACCGAAATTAGGGTTCTTGAAGTCGGCTTGATGCTGTGACGTGCCAATACGTGCATTCGCATTAGCTGATTCTTCATCTGCGGCTGCTTGAAGTGCAGCTGCTAATTGGGGGGAATGCATACACTCCCCCCAAAACTCCTTATTCCATTCGAGCGTCACCTTGCTACCGCTCATGAGCAACCTGCAAACGCACAACCACCACAGCGCACACCAAGTAGTACCTTGTCAGCTTTGACGAGGTAGTAATCGGTGTGGCGCACTGCGCCAGTTACGTTCACAGCGTTAGGTTCGGCAAGAGTTGCCCATTGGTCGTCGGCGTTGGTTGCATCCAACTCGCCAAATGAGCGGCGCACAACGTTGCACGAAACGACGCGCAGAGCGTCGGTCGGCACATCGTCGGCGGTTTTGCCGCATTCGTCGAGGTAGCGGTCAATCAACACGCCAACATCCTCTAGTGCTTGTGTGAGGTGCGGCACCTCGTAATCCGCAAAGCTTCGCCATGCACGCGACAGTTCGTCTATCGTCGCGTAGGCCATATTTGCCTAGCCTTCCTGCACCTTCTGCGCCTTAGTAGCGCGTTTTGGTGCGGCTTTTTTCGCCGCCGCTTTCGGCTTCGGTGTTTCCTCCAAAGCCTTAAAAAGCGGGGCTTCCAGGGGCTTGTCACTTTCGACAATAGCCCCCGTCATGGTGAACACGTACTTCATAATTAAGCCTTCAGAACCTTAGCGAATGCTGCGTTGTCCATGATGCCGATGCCATAAACGACTTCTGCACGAATAGCAACCTGATTCATGCGCTGCAAGTCGCCCAGGCCGTCCGGGTCGCCGTACTCGATAACGTGAGCAGCAATGTCACGCTGCACGCCCCAACGGAAAGCGTCGAACTGACCAACAACGCCGAGGATGTTGGAAGCAACAGCCAGCTCCTTGCCAGACACAGTGTCAGACACAGCGCAAGCCATGCCCTCAAAGTTGGTGATTGCGGTGCCATAGCCCAGTTCGGGGTAGATGCGACGTCCAGTCGTGTCGCGCATCGTGGCAAGGCCGAAGGACAGGGTCGGGTCAGCGGCCAGGCCGGTAGGCGTGTAGCCATTAGCAATAACCAGAGCAGCAGCAGCTTCAACAGCTTCGTCATACTTGGAGCCGTCAAGCGTTGCAGCAGCGGCGGTGTCAACAATACCCTCGGTGACGGAAGCTGCAACAGCACCGGTCAGCGGGTTGGCCTTATGGATGCCAACCAGGTCAAGAGCACGGCCAAGAGCAATACCGCAGTTCTCCTGGATGTCTGCGAGAACACCAATCTGGTAATCCTCATCAGCCCACATAACCTCGTTAGAAGCACGAACGGTCACCTGCAACTTAACCGGAACAACGGTCTTAGAAGCATAGGTGGACGGAGTGGGGGACTTCTGGTCGCCTTCTGCAACCAGTTCGGCCTTCGGTGCGCTGGTGAGCGTCATAACGTTGGACTTGCCAAACTTCTGCGGCTGTGCGCCAGAAAGCTGGGCAATTGCAGAGGTTGTCTGTGCCTTCTTGAATACGCCGTTTACGTACTCCTCGGGAAGCTGAAAGTCTTTGGTGATAATAGTCATTTTCTTTTCCTTTCGGTTGGTTTACTTTCGACCGAACAGCATGTGTGCCGTTTCAGCCATAACGTCGCCCCCAGATTTTGGGGATTCGCCGTTGTCTCGTGTGCGCGGTGCTCGCGCTTTGTCTCGGTCTGCGAGGAACTTTGCGTTTTCCTCAACATCCCCGCTCATGCGTTCCAGCGTGGCTGCGTCTACTCTATGAGCGGCTGCTGCTGCGTTGATAGCGTCCTTCCTGGACTGCTCTGCTTTCACAGCTTCCAAGTCGGCTTCTAGTTTTTCAGCCCGCTCATTAGATTTTTGAAGTTCGTCAGAAACCTTCTGATATTCAGATTTATCGATTTTGGCTTTAGCTACTCGTTCCCACTTTCGAGACAATGCTTTCCAGTCGGTCTCGGGCTGCTTTTCGCCCTCTTGTTCAATGGCTTCTGTTTGAACTTCGGCTTCCTGCTCTGACATGAGCACTCCTTTCCATCCGCTATTCAGCGGCGTGGGTCGGCTTTGGCTTGCCATTCGGCAAAACCCCTTCTGTATGAAAAAAGCCCACCATTCGGCAGGCTTAATTCGCTTAATTATTCGATTCCCAACAGGGTTCGTTGCTCGTCTGGAAGTCCGTCTAGCAGTTCTTCCATGTTGAGTGCACCTAAATCGTTTGCGGCCTGTTTCACCTCGACCGCACTAGCTTCATCAAGCGCGGCTTCGTCGATTGCTTTAAACAGCTTCCAACGCTTGTGTTCGTCCCGGGGGTCGTGCCCCTCCACGAGTGTTTCATCTGGATTGCCTGTAAACGACGGAACCACCTTGCAGTGACAGTGCGTGTGGTACTTACCGAGTTCGCCCGCGCTTTCGCGGCTATGGTAAACAGCACCACGCCCGGCTAACATCGTGCAGAAAGTGCATGTGTTCATGCCTGATGTAACACGAGCAAACCGCACGCCTTTCCGCTTGTCGCGTTTTGCGTTGGTCATGATCGTGGCATTTAGCGCGATTCGACTTTGATAAGCAGCCCATTCGCCCATCGCTTCAGCGAAACTTTCAGCCCCGCCTTCCTCGACAAGCTTTCCAGCTTGGTAGTGTGCCGTTTTCGACAAGCTTTCAGCAGCTTGCTCTGAAGCTGGCAATGTCACAGCGCGGTCAAGCTTCGCGCCCGCGGCTTTCGCTTGCGCGTCGTACCATTGCGCTGCAAGGCTTGATGCTGCCTTGGCGTTGTCTGTGAGCACTAAAGCAGCAATGTTTTCAGCAGCTTGCCGGGCTTCCGCAACAGTAGCGGTTGGATTGGCTGCTAGCCACGCAGTCACGCGAGCGGTCACATCCGCCTTGGCTTGCGAGGTCACGAGCAGGCAGGCCTTGTTATAAGCGTCCCACTGCTGCGTGCTTATCATGCGTTAACCTCGGCAGGTTCCCCACTTAGGTCAAGCCCGCTAGCCATCACTGCGTTAGCCACTGTCTGACGGCTCACATAGCGGTCTCGGTCGCTCTTAGCGCGTCGCTGCTGCTCTTCTGTGAAGCCCAACTCTTCAATTGCAACATCGGATTCGGCATACCACGGCAACGCCTGGATGCGCTTTAAGGTTGCATCCGACTGTGCGGCAATTGAGTTTGTTGCGGGCGATTCCATATGAACCAACACGCTGCGTTGTGCGTCAGTCAACTCTGCAACAGGCTTGCCTTCGTCTACAGCCATAAGCAACAACGCGATTCGGCGTAAAACCTCGGAATTGCGAGCATTAACCGATTCGACCAGGCTAATAAGCTTGTCCTTCATAGCCGTTAAAGCTTCAGCACTCGTCGGGTTGGAATCTTGGCTTATCAACTCTGCAACCGGGATAGATGCCGCGGCCGCAAAGTCTTGTGCCAGGCTGCGCTTAACAGACAGCACAGGCTCCATCGACTGCTGCGCGAAGTTGCCAAATTGCGGATTTGAGCCAGTTTCGGGATTGTCGGTCGCTAAAACAACGGTATCAGCGGATGCACCCCATTTGTTTGATGCGAAGGCTTCAAGCTGCGCATCTGACAACCCAGTTGCCCATTTCTGGCCAATAGAGGTGAACTCTGACGCAACGTGCAGATTGAGCGCGTTGGCCATATATTCCTGCACGATGCCGCGCATTGGAACCGTGAAACGGCTGCGCCCAAGCGGGTGCTTCCCGTCTGGCCTGAATGGCATTGCAACCATAGCCGGCTCACCAATTGGCGAAGGTATCCATTCAGCAGCCCATGTCTTGCCGCTGCCGCGCGTGAGCTCCCATAAGCCAGATTCTGTATAGAAGTCAACTTTTGACGGCACTGTATCGTATTTTTCAATGCCGCTTGTTGCTACCTTGCGACGCTCTCTGTCCACGATCGCGAAACCACACTTGATGCGATTGTTTGCGTAATCCCAAAAAGCCGCTGCGGTCTGTGCCGTGTGCCAGCGCAGTTCTGCGCCTGAATTGCCACGAACAACAATCGCGAACGCCACGCCAGCAATTTGACTGTCAATCAGTGCGCTTTGGTAGCCCAGCGAAATACCGCATTTGCGCTCTATTTCGTCTAGGCGGGCTACACGGTCGATACCGTCTGCTTCTTCATCATCTTCCATGCGGTAGCCACTGAAGCGGCTACGCTCGGTGACGCTTTGCACAGCAATTTCAGGCCATGGGCACCCCAAGCGCATTGATTTATAACGCTCCGGGATAATAGAAGGCACCTTGTGCAACGGCACCTTCCCCTCATAAACCTGGTAGAGCTCGTCATTGCGTGATTCGTTCGCACGAAACACCGCAAGACATTGTTGCAAATTCGCCGCGTCATCGTAAGCCATTGCTGCGCTGTCATCATCAGGCGCGGTTTTTGCCCACGCGGTGAGCGCAGATGCAATGCCCGCAAGTTCGGCTGCATCACTCATGCTGCGGCTCCTTTCCTGTTCGGATTCCGTTTAGTTGTTTCAGCTGCCCACAGTGCGAGTGCAGCACTTTCCATCGGCAGGGATGCTTCACCACCCCATGACCAGCCGCCGCCGCCGCCAACTTTACGGCGGATTGATTCGGTGGCTGACACGTCCAGTTCTGTGCCCTCGATATGGGTCAATGTTTTGTTCTTTATGGCTTCAAGCGTCATTGCGCTCGCATTGCATATGTCGGACGTTCGCGGTGCCATAACGTAACCTCGCGGCACCTTGCCCGCTAAAGCTTGCCGTAATGCGCCAGCACCACTTAAACCGTCAACCGCAACAGCAGCGGCTTTGGTTTTGCGCTCAATGAGCCACTTTGCAAGCCACGAAACACCATCGGCGGTTGATTCGCTCTGCACCAATTCGACGTGATAGCCAGCTTCAGTCTTGCGACACGCTGACAGCGCGACAAGGGCACCATCGGGGCTAAATTTCACGCCATAAGCCACTACGCCACCATTTTTCGGAGTGTCTGCATCCGCAATAGCACAAGCTTCCCATTGGGCACGCGATACGACAGCACTCGACGCACCGGGAACCCAATAACCGAGGTACTCTTGCGCAATACCCAACTTGTCGGAGCTCATAAGCCGAATGCTTGACTTAATGGCTTCAATATCAGCTACGCCGCCATGAAGCGACGGATTGACTGCGTAATAACGCGCTTCGTCAAACACATCGCCCACTTCGTCTACGCCCCACTCAAACCAGCAGAGGTCAGGCTCTGGCGTATCAATCGCTTCTTCGCGCATAGCGCGGAAATTATCAGCTGCACATCCAGCGCGAGTGGGCGTGCCCACCAATATGCTTTGGGTGTTGCGGTGAGGGCCCGATGATGTTGTAGGTTGCAAAGTTTGAGCTTGCTCCGCTGTCAACAGCTGCGCTTCGTCGTAAATAATCACGTCAAAGCTGAAGCCAAGCGATGCGCTTTCAGTTCTGGTGCTGAAGCACAGCACGCCGCCGTTTACAAACTCATATTTCTCTTGGCTTGTCTTGCTCGACGTTGATTCCACCAGGCGATTGAATGCTTTAGGCGCGTTCGGGTCGTTTGCTTTAGATCCGAAAATCTTTCTGAATCGTCGCAACATCTCGCATGTGGTCGAATAGTTGTGGTCTGTCCACAGCACGCTATAGCCAAGTATGACCACCAGGAAAGTCACCCACACAATTGCAATGACAGACTTGCCGGCTTGTCGTGGAACCGATGCGCCGCAACGCCTATGCACCCATGAGCCTTCTGGTGTGTGGCGGCTCCATGCGCCCAACACCATCCGCTGCCAGGGCGCGAGGTTATAACCCATAAGGCTTGCAACGCCCTCAATAGCTTCACTGTAATCTTCGCCTTCAGTGGGCGACACAACCGCCAGCCTAGGAGGGCATTCGCTTTGCGATTGATTCTGCGATTGCTGCGAGTGCTTTACTTGCTTCGTCATCATCGCCGCCTTCTAATCGCTCAATCTCTTCCATAGTTGCCCGCAACTCACGTGCAAGGCTTGCCACGGCCTGCGGCGGGGCTTCATCCAGCGAGCGTGTGAGTGTTGCACGCAAACGTTTCAACTCTTCCAGGCGGGTGAGCGGGCCCCGCTCTTCTGCATGGTTATGTGCGTCCGGGTTCTCTTCCATGTGCGCCTTCATAATTTTTCGAACAGCGGCTTCTGAACAGCCACATCGTCGCGCCGTTTCGGCGTGCCCTAACAGGGCATCGTGCGTAATGATGTATTCGCGCTGGGCAACCGTTAAAGGAACCAAAGCAGCCCTCCTTTGTGCGCGTCTATGATT
>CAVEUW010000060.1:0-11031 GCA_963619015.1 Senegalimassilia sp.
ATCATGCACCCAGAAGCCACACGCGACGACATCAAGCTTATTGCGAGCCACCCACAGGGTCTTGCGCAGTGCCGCCGATATCTCAACGACAACCTGCATGGAATTCCTACCGTTACCGTTGCTTCTACCGCTGACAGCGCAAGGCGTGCCGCTTGCGACAAAACGGTCGCCGGCATCGGCAATGCATTTGCAGCCAATTTATACGGAGCCAGTGTGGAAGTGGAAGGCATCGAAGACCATTTTGGAAACCAGACGTCGTTTGCGCTGATTGGACGTCAGGGTCACGCGCCGGTGTTCGGTGGCTCAAAAATGAAAACTTCGCTCGCACTGTTTCTGCAGACTGACCGCCCCGGTGCGTTGCTGATGATTCTTTCGGAGTTCGCCTATGCAGGCATTAACCTTGTTAAGATTCAAAGTCGTCCGACCAAACAGGCACTTGGTGACTACATGTTCTTCGTAGATATTGAAGGGTCAACAAACGACCTAGCCGTGCAAACCGCGCTTAATTGCCTACGTTTAAAGCTTCGCGAAGTGAAAGTGCTTGGCAGCTACCCGGTCGACTAAAAAGTATTGCTTATGCCCCCGGGCCTTATTCTTCGCACAACACAACACATAACATCTCGCGCCCTGATTGCATACGCTATTAGGGCGCGTTTGTTTAAGCGCCTTGCCGCTCAAACATTCAGCTAAAAAGCCAAAATACCCAAGTGTTCGAGCAAGATTTTCACACCGATAAGAATGAGCACCACACCACCAATAATGGTTGCCGGCTTTTCAAAACGAGCACCGAAAAAGTGACCAACGGCGACACCAACAAAGCTAATTACGAAGGTTGTGCAGCCGATAATCGTAATTGACGGCACGATGCTGACCTGCAAAAACGCAAAGGTAATGCCAACAGCAAGCGCATCAATAGACGTTGCAATGGCAAGCATAAACAGCTCTTTAATATCGAGCTTTGTGTCCATTTCGTCGGGGTTTTCGTCCTCTTCCGAGCGAAATGCATCCCAGAGCATTTTGCCACCAACAAACGCGAGCAAAATAAAGGCAATCCAATGATCAAATGGCGTAATCAAATCAGCAAGCTGGGAACCTGCAGCCCAGCCAATAAAAGGCATTAGCGCCTGGAAGGCGCCAAAAAATAGCGCAATGATAGCTGCCTGTTTCATATTCAGACGGCTCATGCCTAAGCCCTTGCAAATTGAAACGGCAAAGGCGTCCATCGACAACCCGACGCCAATAAGAAATAGCTCTACAAATCCCATGATTCCCTCTCGTCTACATTTCTAGCGAATAAGAATACCTGAGGTTATTAAGGAATACAGCGGCCATCTGCAATATGAAAGAAACCCTCATGTTCGAGTTCGCTTACTATTTTGGCGAACAGTTCGCCATCAACCGGTCTGCGACCTGCAGAAACTTCAGATTGAGAAAGAAGTTCAGCCGCAGCGTCTAAGGTAACGCCCGGCCGCGCAAGCACAATGCGCACAAGCTCTGCACGCTTCTGTCGATGCGATCCCACAAAGGCTGATTGGCGCGCGTAATGTGCGCTTCGACGAGATGGGTTTGCCACCTTGGTTTTTAGATGTGCGCCATAGTCAAGCAGCGCATAGTACCAGGCACGCGGGCTTTCGGCATATAAACAAGCTGCGGCCACAAGCGGTGCCAATTCCTTGTCAGACACACCTTGCGCTTCTGCAAAAAGTTCATGTAGAAATACGGTACGCACATTAGTTTCAATATAGACGCTCGGTTTGTCATATGCAAAAGCAACAACACCTGCCGCGGTAGCAGGGCCAATACCAGGAAGTTTTACAAGCTGGTCTACCTCAGTTGGCAGCTTACCCGCATATTGAGCAGAGCACGTTTCCGCACAACGCTTCAAAGCAAGCGCCCGGCGATTGTATCCAAGGCCTTGCCACTCAGCTAACACATCAGATGTTGCCGCAGCACTCAGCGCATCAAGCGTAGGGAATTTCGTTAAAAAGCGCTCCCAGCGCGAAAGCACGCGCTTAACTTGGGTTTGCTGCAACATTACTTCAGACACAAGGATTTCGTAGGGATCACACGTATTACGCCACGGTAAATCGCGGTAGTTATCTACGCCCCACCCTTCTATCTTCTTGCAAAAATCCTGCAAAGAAAAGGATGCACAAGCAGGCCAAACTGCATGTGCACCCAATTCGTGAACATCATATGTTGCCATAGTATTGAGACGCGAAGCTTACTTTAGAGCAGACGAATCTGGAGCAATGGAAATACCAGCAGCAGTAAGTCCAACTGCAAGGGCATCTGCATCACTATCCGAAAGGCAACTACCAGCCGTACTTGCTCCCCCTGATTCAGCAGGGCAATTCATACGAGCGCGCGCCGGAGCATGCGCAATAGCGTTTTTAATTGCTGGAAGTTGGCCGCCCTCGTCCATAAGTTCTTGCAAGGTAATTGAATCGAAGTAGCTGTTCAGCAGACTATCTGCGCCCATCCAAAGCTTATTGTAGGAACAACCACCCTGACGCTTACAGCACTCCCCTTCTACAGCGCATAAAGAAACCGTGACTGGCCCTTGCACCGCTTCCAAAACCTCAAGCAACGTAATGTGAGCCGGGTCGCAATCGAGTGCCAAACCACCACGAGCGCCACGCACTGTCTTGATAAGGCCGCCTTTTACCAGGTCATGTTGAATCGAACGCGCAAAAGCGTACGGTATGTCCTCGTTTTCGGAAATGTCAGCAACCGAAACATATGACGTTTTGCTTCGATACGCCGCCTCCAAAATGCGCAACGCGTAGTCGCACCGGCGTGTAATGTCCATGACCCTGCCCCCTTTAACAGGTTTTACTTCTCGTCCGACCCAGAAGCAGACTGATTTGCCCTCCCTGCTTCATTACTTTGTTCGTCCGGAACTTTAAGTAGGTCGTCGATATTTTCAAGCTCAGCCTTAAAGCCATCAATAACAGCTTGTTCAAGCGCTTTGTATTCCTTGGAATCAAGCGGTTGATATGCTGCTAGTTTATCAAACAAGTTATCAGAAGTGACTGGAACATATTTGCGCTGGATAAGGCTTTCTTTATATGCGCCCTCGATTGCCTCTCGTGCTGCCATGTAAATGTCGTAACGAGGAAGGCCTGCAGAATATTGCACAAGTGCTTTGCGATCAATGCCGCGAGCAGAAGGATGCTCGCGCGCGATTTGCATCCAGATGTCGGCACGTTCGGCATCGGTCGGATAATCGATAGTAATAAGCGACACCGGCCCAAACAAATCAAGGAAGAATGGGTCGATATCGCAGCCAGCAGCCGCAGTAGCAATAAGATAAACTTGCGGATTATCAGCGGCGTTGCGGATAAGATTTACTGCCTCGCGTGCACCGCGTGACAAACTTGCCATGATAAGGCCGCCGAAATCGTCGACCGAATTGGGAGCTAAATCTGGGGCTGCCCACATATCAACATCTTCGATAACCAGCAAACCTGGGCCCTCAAATGCATTCTTTGCCGCGTTGAGTTTTGGTTGGTTGTCAGCCTGGGCCATCACGCAAAGCACCGGCACGCCCTGCATGTTTTCTTCCATACGCATACGAATAACGGGAAGCCCTAATTCGCCGATGGTCGCCATCATGAAGTGATTAGCATCTTCGCGTGCGGGGCTGGTTATCAAAAGCGCATCGCAAGCAGGCATATGATCAAGTCCATGCTGCGCATTTAGCTGCGCAACAAGCGCCTTGAACTGCGGGTCGTTTTGCATGCCAACACCAAGCGCGTGCATAGCGTCTACCGCAGCGTCGTATCCAACCAATTCAGCATAGGTAAGATGGTCTTCGTCACCCATCGGTGATTCGTTTGCAACCTCAGGCGCTGAAGGCTGTTTAGCAGGAGCGGCATCAGCAGGGCTTTGAGCGTGCGGCAACATGCCGAAAAGCGGCATATCAGGGATACGAATATCCGAGTCGGCAACAGCAGTTGCACCTTTGTTAGCATCTGGCTGTTTCGGTGTGTTCTTAGGCTTTGGCGTTTTATCTGTTACGTGTTCAACACGCAAAAAGCTGGGCTCAGCGCTATTCGCGAAGTCTTGCGTGAGCATTTCAGTCATATCTTCAAGCTCTTCACGCGACAGGCCGAATTCTTCCAACTTATCAAGCGCAAGCGACTGTAACTGCTCAGCACAAGCAGCAACTTCCGAATTAGAAAGGTATGGTTCCATACGCTCAAACACATATTCGGCAATACTGCGCTCTTTAAGGCTACAGGCGAGCGCCCATGCTTGCTTGATAGCTTTGATAGAAGCCTCCGCCGGAGCTGAACCGTCCGGTTGCAAACCGCGCTCAAACGCAGCAAGGTATAGATGTAGTGCAATTGTAGGTTTACCTGCAGATACAGCTTTGCCCGCACGAGCTAAATACTCGTCTACAGAAGCAAACAAATCATCATTTTGGCTGGGTACGCTGTTGTTCTCGTCATTAGCCACAGGCCCAACCTCCTTCATTAACGTTGGTTTAAAACAAATAATTTACTTGATAGTACTACTATTCAGCTGCAACAGTGGTGCGCTTACCACTCCAGAATAGTGTATCCACACTCTTTGGCAGTACGCGAAAGCGGACGATCGGGGCATACTGCAAAGCCTTGCTTGGCCGCCCCAAGCATCGCGCGATCAGAATGGTGGTCGCCATATGCTGCAACAAGTTCCCAGCCACCAACACCCCACTGCGCATTAGCTAAACGTCTTAGCTCAATCATCTTCTGCGAGCCTTCAACAGGCTGTCCTTCAACCTCGGTGGTATATGTGCCGTCACTTGCCTTTTTCATGCGCGTGGAAATTTGCAGATCAATTGGGTGTTTTGTCATAGCCTGCAAAATGATGGGCTCAAAAGTTGCCGAAACAAAAATGATTTTCGCACCCTGGTCACGCCAGCTTTGCATAGCTTCATCTGCTTGCTTGCGAAATTTCGGCTCGCAGCATTCGTCGTAAAAATCGCGCAGAAACTGGTCAACTTCACCTGCCGGCTTACCATGAAACGCACGAAAGACAAGCCCGCGCACCCATGCTTCGTTTTGCGGCAGACGGAATTTATAAGCGGCGCCCCACACCATGATGCGCGCAACGACAGTCGGTGACAACATATGACGCTTCACCAGGTACTTCACCAAAATGACGGGTGAATTTCCATTGAGTGCCGTGCCGTCGAAATCAAACGCGACAACCTTAACAGGTTGCTGCGCCTGTGTAGCTGTATTTGTTTGCGTCTGCTCTGCGTCCATGTACGCCTTAACCTCAATAGTCTGTTGCTTGCTGTTATGCTTCCTCGGATGAGTCTTCTTCGAATTGACTATTGTACAGGTCTGCGTAAAAACCTCCAAGCGCGAGCAATTCGTCATGCGTGCCCTGCTCCACGATATCGCCATGCGAAAGCACCAAGATAAGATCGGCGTTCTTAATGGTAGAAAGCCTGTGCGCAATCACGAACGAGGTACGGCCAGCCATAAGGTTATCCATCGCTTTTTGAATGCGCTCTTCGGTGCGCGTGTCGACACTAGAAGTTGCCTCATCAAGAATGAGCATGCGACGATTTGCCAAAATTGCACGTGCAATAGTCAAAAGCTGCCGCTGACCTTGACTAATGTTTGTGGCATCTTCATTAATGACCGTATCGTAGCCCTGCGGCAAGGTGGTAATGAAATGATGCACAAAGGCCGCCTTAGCCGCTTGTTCTACCTCTTCATCGGTAGCATCAAGTTTGCCGTAAGCAATGTTGTCGCGCACAGTGCCATTAAACAGCCATGTATCTTGCAGCACCATGCCAAATTGACTGCGCACATCTTCACGAGTGAAATCACGCAAATCGTACCCACCAAGGCGAATAGCACCAGCATCCACATCGTAGAAACGCATGAGCAACTTCACCATAGTAGTTTTTCCAGCACCGGTCGGCCCCACCAAAGCAACCGTTTGACCTTCCGCTACACTCGCCGAGAAATCCTTAATGATGGGCTCAGCTGCGTTGTACCCAAAGCGCACGTGGTCAAACTCCACGTCGCAAGGCACTTTCGCGATATCAACCTGAGACTGCTCCGCTTCAAGCTCAGGTTCTTCCAAGAAGGCAAAGATACGCTCAGCGGCGGCAGCCATCTGCTGCAGCACATTACCAACCTGCGAAAGCTGTGTGATTGGCTGAGTGAAGTTTTTTACGTACTGAATAAACGCTTGGATGTCGCCAACGGTAATAGCTCCCTGAGCAGCCAAAATACTTCCACTTAAGGCAACAGCCACATAGCCTAAGTTACCCACGAAGTTCATAACCGGCATCATTAAGCCAGAGAGGAACTGAGCCTTCCAAGCGCTGTTATATAGCTTCGAATTAATAGCGCTGAATTCTTGCTCAGCCGCAGTTTCACGACCGAAAGCCTTCACCACCACATGCCCGGAAAACGTTTCTTCTACCTGGCCATTTATTTCGCCAAGCGTTTGTTGCTGCGCACGGAAATGCTTCTGCGAAATTTTCACCACAATGAAGATAAGCGCAAGCGATATCGGCAAAATAAGAATGGTGATGCCAGTCATAAGCGGGCTTATGGTAAGCATCATCGCCACCACACCAACAAGCGTGGTTGCTGACGTAATAAGCTGCGTCACGCCCTGGTTGAGGCTTTGTCCGAGCGTGTCGACGTCGTTCGTAATGCGCGAAAGCGTATCACCTGTTGAAGTGCGTTCGAAATAGCCTACCGGCATGCGATTAATTTTTTCATCAAGGGCACGACGCAAAGCGTAGCAGGTACGCTGCGACACACTTGTCATCATCCAGCTTTGAACAAAATTACAAGCGGCGCTGGTCACGTACAAGATAACCGTGGCTGCAAGAATGCGCGCAATGGCATCAAAGTTGATGCCACCAGTGCCTGCAATTTTCGCTACAGCGCCATTGAACAGCTCTGTTGTAGCTTGCGAAAGCACCTTCGGTCCAACAATATTGAATATCACCGAACCAATAGCGAACACAATTGCCAAGATAAGCGGGAATTTGAACTGCGCCATAAACTTCGCAAGCTTTACGATGGTGCCGCCAAAATCCTCGGCACGCTCGCCACCCATCATGCGAGCCTCAGGCGACATACGACCTCGGCGCTTGGTAACCTTCTTCAAATCTTCTGTCTGACTCATGCAGCATCACCCCCTTCCAGTTCCGCTTCCGAAAGCTGGGATAGGGCTATCTCGCGATATTCCTCGCACGATTTCATGAGCTGGCTATGGGTGCCATCTCCAACAACACGTCCGTCATCAAGCACGATGATGCGATCGGCATGTAACACCGTCGCAATACGCTGCGCAACAATGACAACCGTTTTACCGCCAAGTTTCTGCGATAGTTCATGGCGAAGCGCAACGTCGGTTTTGTAGTCGAGCGCGCTAAAGCTATCGTCGAACAGGTAAGCACGCGCATCGGTTGCAAGCGCGCGTGCAATTGCCAAACGTTGGCGCTGACCACCGGAAACGTTCGTACCGCCCTGTGCAATAGGAGTTTGCATACCTTCAGGCTTTTCCGAAATAAAGTCAGAAGCTTGAGCAACTTGTGCCGCAAGTGCAATGCGAGACGCATCAGGCGATTCTTGCCCATAGGCGATATTGCTTTCAATGGTTCCAGAGAATAAGAACGATTTTTGCGGCACGTAACCAAATTGCGATCGCAGAGCTGACTGACTCACCGCGCGAACATCAATGCCATCAACAGTAATGCTGCCAGAGTCTACGTCGTAGAAGCGCTCCATAAGCTTGATAACCGTCGACTTGCCACAACCAGTTGAGCCGATAATCGCGGTCGTTTTACCCGCCTCGGCTGTGAAGGTTACGTGGTCAAGCACGTTTTCGGCGCCTTGCGCATAGGCGAAACAGACGTCGTTGAATGCAATAGTTGCACCGGGGCTTTTTGTTGCAGCAGCTTTTAGTTCAACGTCGCAGGATTGGTCGGGTTCAGGGTCTGCAATGGAAAGTTCGCACTCCAAAACCTCATCGATACGCTGGGCAGATACATCAGCGCGCGGCAGCGCAATAGAAAGCATACCGATTGTCAAAAAGCCCATGATAATGACCATTGAATAGGTAATGAACGCAATCAGATCGCCCGTTTGCACCTGACCTGCGTCAACGGAAATTCCACCGAACCAGATGATGGCAACAGAAACAAAATTCATAATGAGGTTCATTGTTGGCATCATGAATGTCATCACGCGGTTGCAGAATAACTGCGTCTTCATCAGACGTAAGTTTGCTTCATCAAAGCGCGCCTCTTCAAAGCCTTCGCGACCAAAAGCACGAATAACCGAAAGGCCGGTAAGCGTTTCTCGCGAAACCAAATTCACGCGGTCAATAAGCTTCTGCATGATTTTGAACTTCGGCATGGAAACCTTAAGCAGCACCGCCATCACAATGCCGATAGCGACCACTGCGACAATAACAATCCAACCCATGGAAAGGTCAGTCTGCGCAATCATAATAATGCCGCCGATGGCCAAAATCGGCGCAAACAGTACCATACGAAGAAGCATGACGGCCATGTTTTGCACTTGCGTTACGTCGTTAGTCGCGCGCGTGATAAGCGAGGCCGCGCTAAAAGATTGCACTTGCGCATCGGAGAAACTTACAACTTTATTGAACAAGCGTCCGCGCAGGTCGCGGCCTATACGTGCACCCGTAATAGAAGCTATAGCTCCAAGGAAAATTGCGACCAACATACCCAGGCATGCAAGAGCTAGCATCTTTGCGCCTGTTTGCATGAGGTAAGAAACCTGCATATCGCTAAGGCTGTAGCCGAGCTGCTCATATTCAGCCTTAGCTGCCGCAATTCCCTGCTGCTTTATTATCGAATCGGCACTATCGCCCATCTGAGCGCGTGCTTGATCAAGCATCGATTGAATTTCTGAGCGCCCAATAGCGCCAGATTCATACGCAGCCTTTACCTGGTCAAGGTCAACTGAGCCAAGTTGATCAGCATAGTGCACAATGACCATCGGCAGCGCCAGCGCGCTATCAAGCGCACTGCGGTTTTTCATGCCGTAATCGGTAAGCGCATAGGTGTCCGAATTACCAGCCTCGTACGACGCTTCAAACAAAGCCCGATCGTCGTCGGAAAGCATCATGGCAACCAAATCGTGGGTACGAGAAGAAAGTTCAGTAGTCGCAACATCTTCCACACCTGATTGCTGAATACCCACGTCAACGATATCGGACGTGAAGGTAGGAAGCGAAAGGTCGCAAAGCGCCTGAACAGCCAAAAGAATCACAATGGCGCAAACCGCCAGCTTATGTCCCGCTAGGTACTTAAAAATTCTCATAGGCAAAACCTCTTAAATGCAAACAGAATAGTTGCGAAATTTGTATCAATCGAAACTTTACCATTGAGTTCATACAGCGCGAACATCCGTTACAAATCGGTTAAACTCCCCCACCGAAACACCCCGAAAGAATCACACAACTCAAAAGGGAGATGCAAGGTACCCTGCATCTCCCTTTATAAAGGCCTTTTAATCAGTAAGACCAATGGGTAGTCTTTGGAAATACAACCCTTAGCCCATATTGACGGAATTTTCCTCAATCTGCTTGCCAGCTGCTGCATCAACCCAACCATCAGGCAATTCAGCTTCTGCATCAGAATGACAATCCGTACAGATAAGTACAGAAGCACGATGCGATTTATGGCAATCGCTGCACGTGTACTTATCATGATGCCAAGAATGCGGGTTGCGAACCATGCCAGCCGTTGCCGCTGTCAAATCAGCCTTTGTTAGCGCTTCGCCATTGCTATTCGTATGGCAACCGCTCTTCAAGCAGAATTGCTCGCCAGTACCCGAAGCGTTGCCAGAGTTTTGCATAAGAACCTCAAGGCTTGCTTCTTCCAGCGGATAGTAATAGTCGCCAGTTGTGCTCAGCTGCAACTCGCTAACCTGCTGCGAAAGTGCGGGCACATGGCAGGAAAGACACGTCTGTCCTGAACTCTTATGGGAAACGGCAAGCATGGCGGATGTGTTAGACACTGTATTGCCCCACTTGTCGACGCCGGATGTGTCAGCCTGCTGATCATAAGTTTGCACATAACGGTCCATTGGCGTATGGCAGAAAGCGTTGCAGAAACTTGGCGTGTTATGCCAGCTCCACATGCCAATGCCAGCGACCACAATAATTGCGACCACAACGCCAACAACAATAAGCTTCCGGTTCTTGGCGGTTGCTTTAGGCGCAGGGGCGGAGTCGTTGCGCTCTTCGCTCATTCGATAACCTCCTCATAAACGTTGAAGTTTTCGCACACGCGCAACAAATCCCAGTCCGATTCGATAGTTAAACTATAGGCAAGGATTAAAGTAGAGGCATCACCCCCTTGGGGCGAAATACTGGGTTAAGTGTATAGCGCCTGATGAAACAGGGTGAGAGAGTTTATTTATCGAGGGCGTTTGTTGCTAAATCGATAAGTTCCTGATGCGAATGAACACCAAGTTTCATATAAACATGCTTGATGTGCGTCTTAGCAGTATTCCTACTAATCACCAGCTTGTCCATCAAGTATCGGCCATTACGTCCGTGCGCAAGGAGCAAAAACACCTCGCGCTCTCGCTCAGTAAGCCCAAATTCGTCACTTAAGCGAGCGCAATTCAAATCCAGAGCGCTTTGAGAGGCATCGTTCGCGGGTGTTTCTTCGGCAGCAATCTCAATTGCAGGTGCTTCGTCAACAGGCGTTTTGCCGGCAGACGTTTTGTGGGTAGGCATGTCCGCGATAGTAGTTTCAACATCAGATTTTTCAATTTCCGATATGACATCGCCCGAAGTTTCAGAGATAGATTTATCGACAACAGAAGCAAAATTTACAAAGCTGACACGCTTGAAGAACTAGCCACCAAACTTGGCTTTGAAGGCGACGACAAAACGCAGTTCCTCAAGACTGTCGAAAACTACAACACCATGTTCGATGCTGGCGCAGACACGCAATACGGCAAGGAAGCATATCGCCTCTCAGCTATTCGCACCGCCCGGTTCTACGGTGCATGGTAT
>CAVEUW010000061.1:0-10881 GCA_963619015.1 Senegalimassilia sp.
GCTCGCGTCGCAGCAAGCTTGAAGTGATTGTCGACGAACTTGAGTTCATGAGCCGCAATGGTAATGCTGGTCAGGGTTACAACAACGCTGCAGGTTATGCACCTGCTGCAGCTGCTCCTGCCGCTCCTGTTGTGGATGCCTCTGCTTCGGTTTACGACGAAGATATCCCGTTCTAAGAAAAAGAGGTTTTAAAATGTCCGATTATGCGAAGCAGCCTCGTCGCAAGTACTGCCAGTTCTGCAAAGAGGACTCGGAGTACATCGACTACAAAGATACTCAGATGCTGCGTAAGTATGTTACCGACCGCGGGAAAATCAAGCCCCGCCGTGTGACGGGTGCCTGCACCCAGCACCAGCGTGATATCGCGAACGCTGTCAAGCGCGCTCGCGAAATGGCTTTGATGCCCTACGCTGTTCCCGCTATCAGCGGCCGTGGCGACCGCCGCAACCGCTAGGCGCAAGGAGGAACCATGAAAGTCATCCTGCTCCAAGAGCTTAAGGGTAAGGGCGGCGAAGGCGACGTTGTAGACGTTGCTCCCGGCTTTGCTAACAATTACCTGATGCCGCAGGGCATCGCCATCCTGGCTACGAAGGGCAACCTCAAGCAGCTTGAGATGCGCAAGAACAACATTGCCAAGCGCGAGGCTACCCGCCTTGACGAGGCTAACAAGACCCAGGCTGCGCTTGAGGGCGCTGCTGTGAAGGTTGATGCGAAGGTCGGCGAGGAAGGCCAGCTGTTTGGCTCGGTCACCACGACTCAGATCGCTGAAGCAATCAAGGAAAACCTCGGCGTCGAGGTTGACCGTCGTCGCATCGAGCTTGGCCACGCCATCAAGGTTGCTGGCGAGCACGAGGTTGTTGTCTCTATCTATCGCGACATCAAGGCTACCGTGAAGGTGCTTGTCGGCGTTGATGAGGCTGCTGCCGCTGCTGACGAAGCTGCTGCTGAGGCTACCGCTGAGGAAGCTGCAGAAGAAGTTGCTGAAACTGCAACCGAGGCTGCTGCTGAGGAAGCTGCCGAATAGCAGATTGCTTAGCCATAAGCTAGGCTTACTGAAGCTCCCCGCTGTATGCGGGGAGCTTTTTTGTTGAGCGGGGCAGCGGGGTATTGGGAAGCCGCCTTTCCACAGCGCTTTTAACAGCTTTCCCACCGATTGCGCCTAGGCGTTGTAATCGTTTGAGGGCAAACCATTGCGATGCGCGAACGAAGACCTGTGCGATATGATGGTTTAACACAACGAAAGGAACCGCAATGCCGCAAGCTGTCCCCTACAACCCAGATTTCGCACCGGAAGTACCTGCCGCCAGCACAAAGATGGAGCCGCAGAATATCGAGGCCGAAAAATCGGTTTTAGCGGCATGCTTGCTTAACCAAGATGCCATTGAAGAAGTGGCAGCGCGTTTGGTCCCTGAGAACTTCTATCGCGCTTCTCACCAGCGTATTTTTGAGTCGATGGTCGACTTATACATCCGTCATATTCCTATCGATCACATTTCGGTAGCGGATAATTTGAAGGCGGCTGGCCAGCTTGAAGCAGTTGGCGGACGTCCGTATATTGTTGAGCTGGCAGACAATACATTTGCCCTGACCAACTGGAAAAATCACGTTGAAATTGTCAAGCGTACTGCAATTTTACGCGACCTGATTCGTGCCTCTGGTGAAATTAAAGCGTTAGCGTATGATGCCCCCGATGATTTGGGCGTTGTGGTTGAAGAGGCTGAAAAAACCCTGTTCAAAGTCACAGAAAAGCGCGTTTCGTCAGCGTTTACCAAAATTGATAGCTTGCTGGTTGATGCATTCGACGAATTGCAGGAAATGGCAAAGCAGGGCGACCATATATCTGGAGTTGCATCTGGCTTCAAGGATATCGACGATTTGTTCCACGGCTTTCGTGGTGGCGACTTAATTATTCTTGCTGCAAGGCCTGGTGTTGGTAAAACAGCATTTGCCTTGAATTTGGCAACAAGTGCAGCGAAGCTAGGCACCTCGGTTGCATTCTTATCATTGGAAATGAGCGCATCTCAGCTGGTGCAACGTGTGCTTGCTTCCGAGGCTCGCGTGAGTTTGTCAAGGCTACGTGCTGGCAAAATTCAAGAAGCTGATTGGTCGGCCATTGTTGAGGCTTCCTCTGCGCTTGCTGCGCTTGACATCAAGTTCGACGACACGCCGGCGCTTTCCATTTTGGAACTTCGCGCTAAGGCTCGCCGTGAATTGCGTGACGTGAAAAAGGGCTTCATTGTTGTTGACTACCTGCAGCTGATGCAGCCGCCTACCTTGCGTCGTGATGGCAACCGTGCGGTCGAAGTTGCTGAGATTTCGCGAGGCCTCAAAGTACTTGCGAAGGAAATGGACATGCCGGTGCTTGCCCTCTCGCAGCTTTCTCGTGCTGTTGAAATGCGTGGCAAAAAGCGTCCACAGCTTTCTGACCTGCGTGAATCTGGCGCTATTGAGCAAGACGCCGATATTGTTATGTTTATCGACCGAAGCATGGACGAGATGGAGGCCGAAAGCGACGACCGCCCCGATTTGGGCACTGCCGAGCTGATTGTGGCGAAGCACCGCAACGGCCCGACGCGCGATATTACGCTTGCATTCAACGCTGAGTACACTCGCTTCATGGATTTCATCGACGATTCGCGTGTGCCCGACTACATTTAACGTGCTGCTAACGTCTTTGGCGGTTAAACTGGACGTATGAGCAAAACCCTAACATTCATTCATGCTGCCGACCTTCATTTAGGTGCGCCGTTTCGCGGCCTTGGGCGCGTGAGTGAAACTTGGGCTGCGCGTTTGATGCGTGCAATTTCTGAAGCCTTCGATCGCGTTGTTGACGCAGCGCTTGAACGTCAGGTTGATTTTGTCGTAATTGCAGGCGATATTTTTGACGCAACACGTTCTTCATATGGCGATTACCTGCACTTTTTTGAAGGAATGCGGAAGCTGGGGCGCGCAGAAATTCCTGTCTACTTGGTAACGGGAAATCATGACCCTTACACCTCATGGAAGCAGGGTTTAATGCTTCTGCCAGAAAATGCGCATATGCTTCCGGCGGATCGCCCCGGCTTCGAATTATTTTGCCGCGATGGTGAGCCAATGTGTATCATCGCAGGTCGAGGCTACTTCAACCAAACTTGGCCAGCTGACAAATGCATTGCGGAAGGCCTTACGCGTGCGGCAGGAGAGTCCGCGCTAGCAAAGCAGTACCCAGATGTGGCACAAGCGCCGTTTTCGGTGGGCGTGCTGCATAACGGCTTAAACCTTGACCCTATAAAAGCCCCGGTCAAGCCTTCGTATCTTATGAATTCCGGAATCGATTATTGGGCGTGCGGGCACATTCATCAGCCGTATGTGTACCCGAGTGAAAAAGACCCGCATATCGTGTTCTCTGGTTGTATTCAGGGGCGCGACATTAAAGAGACTGGCCCCCGTGGTGTTTATGAGGTTACGCTAAGCGAAGGCAAAAACCCCTCAATTGAATTTATTCCAACTGCGAGTGTTGTATGGCAGAAGCTAAAGGTAGATGTGAGCGACTGCTCCAGTTTGCCTGCCGTGTCTGACCTGGTGATGCGCGAACTGTTCCGTGTGAATGGCAAGGCGCATTGCGAGGAGATGGTTTCTCGCATTACGCTTGTCGGTAAGACATCGCTACATTCCACGCTCTCGCAACCTGGCGTTTGCGAAGACCTGCGCAAGCATATCAATGATTCGTATTCGGCATTTTTCTGCGATGCCGTCATTGATTCAACGCGGGAACCTCGCGACAAAAAAGCACTGCGTGCAGAAGGTTTATTCCCGGCGGTATTAATGAATGTTGCAGCTGATCAGCAGGCAGATTTTGATGATCAAGTTGCTTTTCTGCAGGAAGAATTCTTGTCTCGTGGGCTGCAGCTTCCTGGCTCATGCGCTCGCAAAGCGGATAAGCTCACATCGCATGCGGAAGATTTGGTACTCGATCTGCTGTCGCAGGGGGACCAAAAATGAGCCGCAAGTATCTTGAACAGGTAAAAATGTCGGCTTTCGGTGCCTTCTCGAACCGCAATATAGGCCCCTTTGGTCCGGGCATAAATGTAGTGTTTGGCGAAAACGAGGCAGGCAAAACCACACTCTCGCGTTTTATTGGTGGCGTGTTGTTTGGCTGGGAAGAAGCGCGCGGTAAGCGCAATACCTACAAGCCGGATAACGCCGAGCGCTCAGGTTCTTTGATATTTGCAGACACAGGCTCGAAGGAGCTAATCGAGCTTACGCGTGTGCGCAATGCCGACGGGTTGCAAGGTCCTGCTGAAATTCTCTGTGATATTGACCGCGACACGTACAAAACGATGTTCTCGCTTGATAGCGATGAACTTCGCCACTTGCGTAATAAAAACAATGTGACCGCGAAGCTATTGACTGCGGGTTCGGGCACCGAGGCATCGCCTGCGCATGCATTAGCCGAGCTTGAAGAGCGAATCGCTAGCTATACGTCGCGCGCGAGCGCTGCCGAGCATTCACTTGTGAACCTGGCTGCTGAACAGGACAAAGTACGCGAGCAGATATCTGCAACATCTGCCCAGGTTGAGCTTTTAAAACGCGAAAACCAGGAATTTTTGGAGCTAAGCCCCGAGCGTGAGCGGTTGCTTTCAAAGCTTGCAGAGTTAAATCGTTCAATCGAATCGATGACGGCTGATCGTGCCGAGTTAGAGAAGTTATCTGAAACTATTAGCTCACTGAAATCTCAGATTGCTGAATCCTCTGAACAGGAGGAAAACCTGCGCCGCGAGCATCGTGCTGCCTTGCGCGAACATCCAGCTGAGCTTACTGGTATCGATTCAGCAGAGGAGCGACGACTTCGCGACCGCATTGAGACGCTTGCAACCGAAGAGGCCAAGCGGGAACATGCTGTCGACCTTGCGCGGGATAACCTGGCAACTTCAAAAGCTGCCTACGAGACGCTGCAGGAAAGCGCCACGTCTTCTTCTGGTGCTGCGCGCGTTAAAGGAAATCAATACTTGCAGGTGGTTCTATCGATTGTCCTGCCCGTGATATTTATGGTCGCTGGGGTTCCCTTGTTTATGCATGGTCGCGAGGTTTCAAGCTTGTCGTATTCCGCGCTTGGCTTTGGCCTGGTTGCTGCTGCAGTTGTTATGGCGTTTGCGGCAATTGTGCTTATCATCAGGCCAAACAAAGAGCCGAATCCCATAGATTCACGCCTTGAAGACCTTCGCTGGGTGATGCTTCAGGATTCCAAGAAACTTGACGGAACCAAGCAGGCTCGTGAACAATTTGCTGCAAAGGTGGAAAGCGAACTTACAGGCATGGGCCTTTCAACTGCAGAAGGGTCGCTTCGCCGAGCGCGTACGCTACTTGACGAGGCGAAGGAAATTCGCAACGCAACCCAGTTGTATCAGCAACGCAAACAGGCTTCGGTATCGCGCCGTACTTCCGATGAGGCTGCGCTAGCCAAGGCAGAGGCTCGTCGTGATGAGCTGTTTGCGAAAGCGGCACTGAGTGAAAATACGCTGACGGCTTTTGATACTGCGATTCGCGCCCGCGCACAACAGCGCGAGGGGCTCATGGAAACTTGCGAGCGCCTGAACAGGCGTTATGGCGAACTCAAACAAACGCTTGACCAGGCACGCGGTGAGCGCACTTTCGATGAGCTGAAGCTTCGATACCAAGAATTGCAGACTCGCCGTGACCGCAGTGCTACCGAACTTTCCGAGCTGCTGCTCGCACGTCGGATGTTGGAAACCGCCATTTCAGCCTGGGAAAGCAAGAGCCAGCCTGAGGTGTATCGTAAGGCTAGCGAACTGCTGTCGCTTATGACTGACGGACGCTGGGTAAAGGTGGAAATGACCAGCGAAGGTCACCTATGCGCGATTGATGCGCTGCATACTCGACGCGAACCGGTGCGCCTGTCGCTTGGTACGTGCCAGCAGTTGTATCTTGCGATCCGCATTGCGCTTTTGCTGACGGCCGATAATGTCGGTTCAGCCGTTCCGATTATCGCCGATGACATTCTGGTGAATTTTGATGCTGCAAGGCGCGTGGGCGCTGCCCGTGCGCTTGTCGAGCTTTCCAAAAAACGCCAGGTAATTTTGCTTACATGTCACGAAGAAATCGTTGATACCGTGCGGGCTTGCGATTCGGGCCTACACGTGGTTCATCTGTAGTATATTGTCATGGTTGCGACACAAAAATTGAAAGGATGCGCACACATGCCGAGCACCGTTTTAGTTGGCGCCCAATGGGGCGACGAGGGTAAAGGCAAAATCACCGACCTGATTGCAAGCGATTTTGATTACGTCGTTCGCTATCAAGGCGGCAATAACGCAGGTCACACTGTTATTCACGGTGACAAAAAGCTTGCGTTGCACCTGATGCCCTCGGGTGTTATGTACGAAAACGCCATTCCGGTTATTGGTAACGGTGTTGTGGTTGATCCCGGCGTTTTGGTCAAGGAAATGGCCATGCTTGAGGCCGAGGGAATCTCCTGCAAAAACCTGAAGATCAGCTGCGATGCACACGTAATCATGCCGTATCACAAAGATCTAGACGGCGCTGATGAAAAGAGCCTTGGTGAACACAAAATTGGTACCACCAAGCGTGGCATTGGCCCGTGTTACCAGGACAAAGCTGCTCGCAAGGGCATTCGCATTCAAGACCTTATGGATGAAAAGATTTTCCGTCTGAAGGTTGAAACTGCGCTTTCTCAGAAAAACCCGGTGCTCGAAAAGATTTACGGCCTGCATACCTACACGGTCGAAGAAATTTGCGAGGAATATCTGCCATACGCGCGCATTTTGAAGCCCTATATGGCCGAAACGGCTCACATGCTCAATGTTGCTGTACGTGAAGGTAAGTCTATTTTGTTTGAGGGCGCACAAGGTACGCTTTTGGACATTGACCATGGCACCTATCCCTTCGTCACTTCGTCTTCATGCTGCGCTGGCGGTGCGGCTACGGGTTCTGGCGTTGGTCCTGTTCGCATTGACCGCGTGCTCGGTATTGAAAAGGCATACATTACCCGCGTTGGCGGCGGTCCTTTCCCCACTGAACTGAATTATGTGGAAGATGGCGGAAGTGGCCAAGACGCCGAAGACGGCGAAACTTTGTGCCAGGTTGGTCACGAATATGGCGTGACCACCGGTCGTAAGCGTCGCTGCGGCTGGTTCGACGCGGTTATTGCGCGCTATGCAGCCGACGTAAATGGCTTGACCGACGTGGCGCTGACCAAGCTTGATGTGCTTTCAGCCTTCGACACTATCAAGGTGTGTGTGGCTTACGAATGCAATGGCAAACGCTACGATTATTTCCCCATGCAGCAAAGTGTGCTGTTCCATGCGACGCCTGTTTATGAGGAGCTGCCGGGCTGGAAAGACGAAGATATTACTGGCTGCCGCAAGTTTGAAGAGCTGCCGGAAAACGCGCAGAAATACGTCGAGTACCTGGAGAAGACCATCGGGGTGCCGATAAGTATTGTGGCTGTTGGCCCAGACCGCGACCAGACCATTATGCGAGGCTGGTAGCTGATGCTTTGATTTGCCTAGGGCAAACGAAGACGGAGTACGTCATATTTCCTCACTGACTTTTCCTAGGTCAGTGAGTTGGATACGAACAAGGGGAACTGCTTTGCGGTTCTTCGATAGGGAAAGGCTGTGAGTGTGAACATCCTAGTTCTTGGTGGCGGTGGCCGTGAGCACGCTATTGCGTGGGCGCTGGCAAAGTCTGACCGCTGCGAGAAGCTTTACGTTGCTCCGGGCAACGGTGGCACGGCTGCAGTTGCTGAAAACGTTTCTGGTCTGGATGCTTCTTGCGGGCAGGCGGTTCTTGCGTTTGCGCAGGAACACGCCATTGACCTGGTTGTAATTGGTCCCGAGGCGCCGCTTGTGGCCGGCGTTGCTGACGTGTTGCGTGCAGCTGGCATTGCGGTGTTTGGCCCCGATGCCCAGGGCGCGCAGCTTGAGGGCAGCAAAACCTACAGCAAGCAATTTATGGATGCTAACGGTATTCCTACGGCTCGCTACGGTAGCTTTACTGAGCTTGAATCTGCGCTTGCCTATGTGGAAGAACTAGGCGCACCCATTGTGGTGAAGGCTGACGGCTTGGCCGCGGGCAAAGGTGTTGTGGTTGCTGAAACCATTGAAGATGCAACCGATGCTGTTCGCAGTTGCTTTGATGGCGCTTTTGGCGAAGCTGGCTCGAAGGTGCTTATTGAGGAGTGCTTGACAGGCCCCGAGTGCTCGCTTTTGGCCTTTGTTTCTGGTGGTAAGGCGCATTGCATGGCCACCGCGCAGGATCACAAGCGTGCTTTCGATGGCGACCGTGGCCCGAATACGGGCGGCATGGGTGTGTATTCGCCAGTGCCGATTGTGACTGACGACGAATTGGCCCAGATGCAGCAGGTTATGCAGACTGCTGCTGCCGCAACTGCACGCGAGCCGTTTGAGAACGATTACCGTGGCGTGCTGTATGGTGGCTTTATGCTGACGCCACAAGGCCCGAAGGTGCTGGAGTTCAACGCGCGCTTTGGCGACCCGGAAACTCAGGTCGTACTGCCGCGCCTTCAGAGCGATTTGGTTGACGTTATGCTGGCGGTGGCTGAAGGCCGCCCTGATGATATTAGCTTGACCTGGGATAACCAGTGGGCTGTTTGCGTTGTGCTTGCAAGTGCGGGCTATCCGGGCAGCTATGAAAAGGGCAAGGTTATCCTTGGCATTGATGAGGCCGAGGCTATTGACGGTGTGACGGTATTCCATGCGGGTACCGCTCATAATGCCGACGGTGAACTAATTACCGCTGGTGGCCGTGTGTTGAATGTGGTTGCGCTTGGCGAAAGCTTCGAAGAGGCGCGCGAGAAGGCTTACGAGGCCTGCGAGCTTATTAACTTTGAGGGTAAGCAGTTACGCAGCGACATTGGTGCAAAAGCTGCTGCAGGCCGTGGAGCTTGGGCATAAGGGCTGATGCGGCCTATGGTGCACACGGCGTCTTTTGTGCACTGGGTGTCTGTGGTGCACACGACGTCTTCTGTGCACACGGCGTTTTTCGCCAGGTAAATGATAGTTTTTAAACGGCAAGCCAGTGGGGTTTGCCGTTTGGCGTATCAAGGAAGGGGCATTACATATGCTGTCTGAACGTTTGCTTTCTATGGTGGTTCGTGAGGCTTCGAATCAGTATTTGAAGCTGAAGCCCTCCGACGAAGTGATGATGCCTGCCCCCGACCCGAGCAAGCGTTACATGCTGTACATGCACGTTCCGTTCTGCGAGCGCCTGTGTCCGTATTGCAGCTTCAACCGTTTCCCGTTCGCCGAAGATCGCGCGCGTCCTTATTTCGAAAACATGCGCAAAGAAATGCGTATGCTTAAAGACCTTGGCTACGATTTCGACAGCGTCTATATCGGCGGCGGTACGCCGACCATCATGATTGACGAGCTGTGCGATACCATTGATCAAGCTCGCGAACTATTCAACATCAAGGAAGTTTCTAGCGAAACGAACCCGAACCACTTAATTCCAAGTTACCTGGACAAACTGCAGGGTCGTGTGCAGCGTTTGTCTGTTGGCGTGCAAAGCTTTGATGACGGCTTGCTGAAGCAGATGGACCGCTACGACAAATACGGCAGCGGCCAGGAAATCATCGAGCGCATTCAGGATGCAAGCCCGTACTTTGTGTCAATGAACGCCGACATGATTTTTAATTTCCCTGCTCAAACAGCTGACATTTTGATTAACGACATCGAGCGCGTGATCGAGAGCGGCTGCACGCAGACTACGTTTTACCCGCTTATGGCGTCCCCTTCGGTTGAACGCAGCTTGGCGCGCACCGTTGGCGCGGTGGATTACAACCGCGAAAAGCAGTTCTATGAAATTATCTGCGAACTTTTAACCGGCGGCCCGTCGCATCTGTTTGAGCACGGTAGCGCATGGACATTCAACAAGCGCGATACATCGGCTTCCGGCGATGACGCGATGATTGACGAATATGTGGTTGACTACGAGGAATACCCTGCGATTGGCAGCGGTGGCATTACGTATTTGGGCAGCAATTTGTATGTGAATACCTTCAGTGTGAAGGATTACAATGCGGCTATTGAGGCTGGTCATATGTCCATTATGGGCAAGACCACCTTCTCGTTGCGTGATCGCATGCGTTACCGCTTTATGATGCAGCTGTTTGGCCTGCGCCTAGACAAAAAGCAGTTCAAGGCTGATTTTGGTTGCTCTGTGGAGGCGGGGCTTCCGGTGGAGATGGCGTTTATGACCGCCGCTGGAGCTTTTGCTACCAACAACGAAGAGGAACTAACGCTTACGCCGAAGGGCCGTTATCTGACAGTTGTGATGATGCGTCAGTTCTTTATTGGAGTGAACAACCTTCGCGACCAGGCGCGTGCGGCACTTCCCGATGAGGAAAGCCAGCTTTTGTTTGGTAGCGGATGCACAAAAGCTAAGTAAGGTTTAGCTATTTTTGCCTGATGTAGATTTATTTGTGCAGATGGGTTGACGGACGCACAGCGCTTGCGTATTATACTAACTCGCGTTCGAAACGAACGTAACTGGTCGGGTAGCTCAGTTGGTAGAGCAGGGGACTGAAAATCCCCGTGCCGAGGGTTCAAGTCCCCCTCCGACCACCATAAACAACAGGGAGCCGAAAGGCTCCCTTTTTTGTTGCCCCATTCAGGTCAGTGACTTGAACCCTGTGAAGGGTAAACAGCCCAGTGGGCTGTTTACTAAGGAAGCCACGAAGTGGCTGACGTAATGCGATTTCGCAAAGCGAAAGCGCGTCAAGTCCCCCTCCGACCACCATAAACAGTGCAGAGTCCTTCGGGGCTCTGCTTTTTTATATCTTGCAGGTCAGTGACTTGAACCCTGTGAAGGGTAAACAGCCCAGTGGGCTGTTTACTA
>CAVEUW010000062.1:0-10732 GCA_963619015.1 Senegalimassilia sp.
ATTGTCAAAAATCATAAAGAAAACCTCTTACCTAAAAACGGAAAAGGAGCCAGGATGCCTGGTTCCTTTTTTCGTGGGAAAAATAAACAACTGGAGGTGGCAGGGTGCCAAAAGCAATTAACGCTAAGGCCGACGAGGCCAAGGCGCTATATCTGCAGGGGCATAAGTTGGTCGAAATAGCAAAACAGCTTGATCTCCCAGAGGGCACCGTCCGGAGATGGAAGTGTACGTATAAGTGGGACGGGGTCGAGTCGAGCGCTCACAACAAGAAAAAACCGAACGCTCGCAACAAAGGCGGCGCGCCAAAGGGCAATAAAAACGCGGTGGGGCATGGGGCTCCTAAGGGCAGTCAGAACGCAAAACGATGGGGTCTGTTCAGTAAATACATCCCCCAGGACACTATGGACCTGTTAGGCATCACGGCGGGGGCGTCGGCGATTGACCTTCTCTGGGATCAAATACAGATCGCCTACGTGGCCATCATTCGAGCGCAACAGATATGCTTCGTCAAGGATGCACTGGACAAGACCAGAGAGACTGTGATGGAGTCCGACAGCGCCTCGGGGGGCTCCACAGCGTACAGCGTACAGCAAGCCTGGGAGAAGCAGGCAAACTTTATGACAGCCCAGGCAAAGGCGCAGTCAGAATTGAGGAACTTGATAAAGCAGTATGACGAAATGGTACATCAGAACTGGGATATAGCGACCGAAGAACAAAAAGCGAGGCTGCAGCTGCTCCAGGCTAAGCTGAACGGCGGGGCTGGTCAGGCAGAACCCGTAACTATAATCAATGACACGCAAAGTAGTTCGAATCAGTGACCTGATTATCCCGGCCTTTTGGGGCGCCTTCAATGATATCACTCACACCCACAAGATCCTGACATCGGGGCGTGCGGGGACCAAGACAAGCGAGGCGGCTATTGAGGCCGTATATAAAGCGGTCAGCATGAGCGACTGCGCTGTGGTGGTGGTGCGAAAGAGGCATAATAAGCTGCGGAAAACGGTCTACAAGGAAATCAAGAGGGCCATCAAGCGGCTGGGTCTTCCTGAGAGTGCGTTCAAGATCACAGTTAGCCCCATGGAAATTACGTATAAGCCGAATGGGAACACCATCTACTTTTCAGGTTCGGATAGTATCGACGACACCAAGGGTATCATTGACGAAAGCAAGCCTATCAAGCTGGTGCTTATTGATGAGGTGAGCGAATTTTTTACGGATGGAGAGGGCGAAGATGAGCTCCAAAACATTGAAGCCACTTTTATCCGAGGCAATGAGGCAGGGTTCCAGATGCTCTACCTCTTCAACCCGCCGAAGAATCCTAATGCGCCCGTCATGGCCTGGCTTCGGAAGATGCAAAGACGGCCCGATGTTTTACACGTACATGCGGATTATAGAGATGTGCCGCCTGAGTGGTTGGGCCGCAAGCTGATCGAGGCTGCGGAGATTCTCCGGGGCGTGGATGAGAGGCAGTGGCGGTGGCTGTGGCTTGGGCGGTCTATTGGCGTAGATGAGTTGATTTATTACATGTTTAGCGACAAGGCCATCAAGCTCCCGGAGGCGGGTGCTCATTATCCGATCATCGCGATTGGTGGGGATTATGGCCAACAGAACGCTACCACATTCCAGGCCTTTGGGTTTGATGTCTACCATCGCAGGCTCGCGGGTCTCACTGAGTACTTTTACTCGGGCAGAGACACAGGCGTGCAGAAGAGCCCGAGCGATTATGCCCGGGACTTTGTTGGGCTGTGTGATACTCTGTGCGAGACGTATGACTGCACTAATTTCTACCTTTATCTGGACCCCTCAGCCAAGGGGCTCATGGAAGAAATCAAGAGAGCCGTCAGAGGTGCATCCTATGTGGTGCATATAAGGGACGCGGAGAATGATGTCGCCCTGGGGATTTCTAGGGTGCAAAAGCTTTTGACCTTCGGCCTGCTGACGGTGTCACCGTTACAAGAAAACGCGATCCGTGAGTTCGGTGTTTACGAATATGACAAAAAGAGCATAGAAAGAGGCCGGGAGACACCGGTCAAGGTAGACGACCACTGCATGGACGCCATCCGTTATGGCGTTATGGGGATGTGGTCGAAGGTAAAGAAGTATCTCCCCGAGCAGGAGAAGGACGCGGGCGACGACGTCTGCGGGCTGAAGTAGGCCCATCCGACAGTGGGGGAAGGAGGAAACATGAACATCTTCACATATTTCAAGAAGCATGGCATCGACACCGTCGACGCCACCTTCTACAGCAAGATCGCCATGTGGGACAGCTGGTACAGGTCAGACGTTAAAAAGTTCCATTGGTACAGAATATACCACGGTGAGGGCCATTTTGAGAGATGCCACCGCCGGAGCCTTGGCATGGCGAAGAAACTGTGCGAAGACATGAGCGACATGCTGCTCAATGAGAAAGTGAGCATCGCCATTGGCGATGAGGCGACGGATAAGTTCGTTAAGGCCGTGCTTGAAGCGTCCAATTTTGGCGTGCAGGGTAACGCATATCAGGAGCGTAAGGCCGCCTGTGGCACTGTGGCTTATGTGCCATACCTAGCGGATATGATCCTCGATGGCGAGGGCAAGCCAGTCAGTGCTGATGTTAAAATTGATTACGTTGTGGCGAAAAATATCTATCCGACGGCGTGGGAGAACGGTAAAATTACAGAGTGCGTTTTTCTCTTTGAAAAAACTTACCGCCGGAAGAAATATGCACAGTTCCAGTATCACAGGCTTGTGCCTTGGTACGATGAATCGGGCAATGACTTAGGCTTCCAATATGTGATTGAAAACAGCGTGGTATACTGCTCCGAAGGAGCTGGCCGAGAGTTGACCCCAGACGAATGGAATGCCATTCCGGCCTTTGCTGGTTTAGCCGCAAGAGTGGAGACGGGCAGCGACAAGCCGCAATTCGTGATCGATAAGCTAAACATCGCCAATAACGTGGATGATGATGACAGCAATCCCATGGGCGTGTCTATTTTTGCGAACAGTGTAGACACCCTAGCTAAGATTGACCTCGAGTATGACAGCTACTCTAACGAGTTCACGCTGGGGCGCAAGAGGATTTTTGTATCTCCTGAAATGTTAGCAACGCAGGAGGGGGCCCCAGTCTTTGATCCTAACGATAGCGTGTTCTACCAGCTGCCGGAGGACTATTTCCGGGATACGCATGAGGCCCTGCATGAGGTCAATATGAGTCTGAGAGTGGCGGAGCATGAGCAGGCGATCAACAATGACCTAAACCTTCTGAGCTTCAAGAGTGGCTTTGGAACGCAGTACTACAGATTCGAAAAGGGTACTATGACCACGGCTACACAAGTAATCAGCGAAAATAGTGACATGTATAGAACCATCCGCAAGCATGAGATTGTCTTGGAGGCCGCGCTGAAGGATTTGATTCGGGCAATTATTCGCCTGGGCAAAGCGGCGGGGCACACAGAACTTGTGGAAGACACCGACATAGCCATCAACTTTGATGACTCCATCATCGAAGATGCAGCAAGTGAGAGGCAGGAGGACCGAAACGACGTGGCCATGGGGGCCATGAGCCTGGTTGAGTACCGTGCTAAGTGGTACGGGGAGAGCGAAGATATCGCCCGGGCTAAGCTACCAGACCCCGCAGCGTCTACGGCCATTCTGATGTAAGTCCATGGACGAAAGCTACAGAAACATTCTGGCAACAGGCATTGAAAAGAAGTATAGACAGTTAGAGCTGGGCATCATGACGGATATTATCCGACGTATTCGGAAAGCCGGTAAGATCACTGACTCTGCAGACTGGCAGATTAACCGCCTTGTCGTGTTGGGCAGTAGCGCCCAGGACATCGAGGAGCTAATCCGGAAGGCGGTGGACGGCAATGAGGAAGAGGTCCGCAGGCTGTACGAGCAGGTGATCGAGGCGGAATACACCCGCAGCAAGGAACTCTACGAGGCAGAGGGCAAGACCTTCCTGCCATATGAGGACAATCTGGAGCTCCAGCAGACCACGGAGGCCTTGATTAAGCAGAGCACGGAGGAGCTGTATAACATTACAAAATCCGCCGGCTTCATGATCAACATGGGAAGCCAGGGCGACGTCTTCACGCCGCTGTCTGACATCTACAACGGCTACCTGGACGATGCCATGATGGGCATGGCCAACGGCGCCTATGATTACAACACACTGGTCCGCAGGGTCTCCGGGCAGCTGACACGCTCCGGACTGAGGACGGATCACGTCTTCACGAGTGAGAACGGCGGCGACTGGGGCGTTGATTATGCTAGCGGCTACCACAACAGAATTGATGTGGCCGTGCGCCGCGCGCTTTTAACAGGCTTCTCACAGCTCTCTGGGCAGATTGTGCAAAAAAACGCCCAGGAGCTGGGTACTAATTACTTTGAGGTCAGCTGGCATGCAGGCGCCCGCCCATCACACGCGGAGTGGCAGGGTAAGGTCTACAGCAAGGAGGAGCTGGTCAGCAAGTGCGGACTGGGGACTGGCCCGGGGCTCTTAGGATGGAATTGCAGGCACAGCTATTATCCCTTTATTCCGGGCGTTAGTCAGAGGAATTATAGCGATGAGTGGCTGGCGGAGCGGGACCGGCTCGAGAACACGCCGGTGAAGTATCGCGGCAAGGAGTACACAGCTTACGAGGCCACGCAGAAGCAGCGGCGGATGGAGACCGCTATGAGGGCCCGTCGCGAGGAGGTGCAGCTTCTCAGAGATGGTGGCGCCGATAAAGAAGATGTCACACTGGCCCAGTGTAAATACCAGGCTCAGCTGGTAGAGTATAGGGCTTTTACGAAGGCCATGGGGCTGGAGGAGCAGATGGAAAGAGTCTACACCGGAAGAACGGCCGGAAGAATATCGCCATCGCCTCAACAGTTCGCAAAATATCAGGCTGAGCGGATCAATCGAGCTAAGGAACGGGCGGAAAAGAAACGAAGGGCTGACATGGATGCCGCCACGAAGGGGAACAAGCAATGATCACCATACACTACGACCTACACGGGCTCACCGTGCGAGGGCACGCGCCAAGACCTGAGGGGGCGGCCCCTGGAGAAAATATAGTCTGCGCTGCAGTGTCAGCGCTCACGCTCACTTTGATCGAGGGCTTAGAAGCCTTTGCGGGGATGCGAATGGGCTCAACCGCTGAAAGCGGAAACGCCAAAATCCAGTGGTTACAGATTACCCCCGTGGGGAAAGTGCTAATTGATACTTGGTACATTGGCGTGCAGAACATTCAGGACAGCTATCCTGGAACGATTGAGATAGTATAGCGCTTAGCGCTTCTATATGGCCGACGGGCCTAAAACGGGAAAAGTTCACACACTTAAAAAATGGAGGACCAAACATGAAGAATCACATCTTCAACTTACAGCTCTTTGATGACGGCGGTCAAGGGGGCGCTGGCGCAAATGCTGGCGCAGGATCAGCTGGGAATGGTAACGGTGGCCAGGTGGGAAGCACCGGGAGCAATGGGCAAGCAGGCGGCTATAGCTTCGCTCAGGCGGAAGAAATTGCCAACGCGAGAGCGGCGCGTGCTGAAAAGGCAGCTCTTTCTGCGTATTTTAAGCAGCAGGGGATGACCGAGGAGCAGGTGACTGAGGCGATCAGCAATTTTAAAACACAACAGGCCGCAAAGGCCCCCAACGTGGAGGCGATTACTAAGGAGCGAGACGAAGCACGCGCTGAACTGGACGCGTTAAAAAACGCCCAGAAACTTACAGCCAAAGGCGTTAGATCGGAGGATGCTGATTATGTGCTCTACAAGATCAATGCCTTGATGAAGGAAGACAGCAAGCTCGACTTCGATAGGGCGCTCACTAAGTTCTTAAAAGACAACCCGCGCTTCGGCGGTTCTGGGTCTTCCTACAAGGTAAAGACCAATGCGGGCAACGGCGGTCAAGGCGGCAACCAGCAAACCACAAACGACTTGATCAACGAAGCCATCCGCAAAGCCGCGCGCAGATGACTATGGAGGTAAAAACACATGAAGAATAAATTCAACTTACAGCTTTTTGACGAAGCATCTGGTATCTTCAGAACAGATTCCGATGCTCTTATTCCTGAGGACCGCGCCGCTGAGATCATCCAGGGCACCATTGAGAGCTCTGCAGTCCTTTCCATGGGCCGCAAACTCGCAAACATGACTGCAAAGCAGGTCAAGCTGCCTGTTTTGGATTCCCTCCCCGTCGCGTATTTTGTCGATGGCGACAATGGCCAGAAGCAGACTACTAAGCAGGCATGGGATAAGAAGACCATCTACGCGGAGGAGATTGCTGTTATCGTGCCCATCCCTGAAGCCGTTTTAGACGATTCCGAGTACGATATCTGGGGCGAGGTAAAGCCCAGAGTGCAGGAGGCGTTCGGTAAGGTCATCGATGAGGCCATTCTGTTCGGTACTGGCAAGCCCGCCAACTGGAGAGAGGGCCTGGTTCCCTCCACTCCTGCAGGGGCTAAGGTTTCCTTGGCTACTACCCCCGACCTGTACAATGCACTGCTTGCTGAGGGTGGTACCATCGCAGCAGTTGAAGAGTCTGGTTACTTTGTATCCGGCCACGTGGCAGATGTTTCCATGAGAGCGAAACTGCGTGGACTGAAGGACGGCAATGACCGCCCTCTGTTCCTTAACTCCATCCAGCAGGCTGGCAATTATAGCCTTGACGGCTCTGCTATCCAGTTCCCCCGCAATGGTGCCTTCGACAAGACCCAGGCGCTCATGATCTCCGGCGACTTCTCTCAACTGGTTTATAGCATCCGCCAGGACATCACCTTCAAGCTCTTCACTGAAGGCGTAGTACAGAACCCCGACGGAACCATCGCCTACAACCTCATGCAGAATGACATGGTAGCACTGCGTGCTGTTATGAGACTGGGCTGGGAAATCCCTAACCCTGTCAACGGCCTGAAGGGCAAGTCCGCAGCTGCTTCCCGTTTCCCTTTCGCAGTATTAACTGCGTAGAGCCTGAAGAAGGGAGGGCGGCCTAATGTACGTTGACTACGAATACTTCAAGACCGTCTTTGGCGGGGCACTCCCAGAGGCGGCCTTCCCTGGCGCGGAGGCGAAAGCAGAGGCGCACATTCGCTATCTCACCTACATCGGGGGAGATATTTTCGCGGAGCCTGACGTTGACTGCGTAAAGCTGGCGGTCTGCGCGGCTGCGGAAGTAATCTACAACAATAGCCAGGTGGCGGGGGCTTCTGGGGTGGCTAAGGGCGTCAAGAGCGAAAGCAATGACGGCTACAGCGTCACCTATGTCGCAGAAGCGCAGGACGGCCAAACTGCGGAGGAGGCCCTTCGCAAGAAGGTCTACGAAGCAGTCAAACTCTACCTGCTGCCGACTGGATGGCTTCGGCGCAAGGTCAGAATGGGAGGAGGGTGCTGCGATGAATGTGCAGATGAAGATTACAGTCTTTAATAGGCGGCTGGGATCAGATCGCCGGGACATGTTCTTCCCCTGCTGCATCGCAAGCGCCTCATACTATGAGGGCCGGAGCTCCAGCCATGACACGGACGGCAACCGCAGCGAAAAGCTGAGCTACAAGCTGCGGATCCCGTACAACGCAATCACACAGAATAGTCGCACTTACGTCAGCGCGGCAGCTTACAAGCTGCTGGCGGCTGAGGAGGCGATGCAGCACTGGACCATTCAGAAGGGTGACATCGTGCTGACCCAAGAGACAGCCCTGGACGAGCCAATCGATGAGACGACTCTGCAAGCCCTGGCCCATTCTTCCTGCTGCGATGCGATCACGATCACGGAGTACGCGGACAACACCATCCGAGGCACTGACGCCGTCAAACACTGGCGGATCGGAGGCGAATGATGGCATTTAAGGAGATAACAACACCCGCGGGCAGTATCATCCAGGGACCGAACGGACAGGCCAGACTCGTCTGGAATGAGTCCTACGCCCCGAGGATGAACAAAGTGCTCTGCGAGAAGCAGAAGATCGTCGACAGCGAAGTCCTCAGACTTTGCAGCCCGATGGTCCCACTGCGCACAGGGACGCTAGAGAAGTCTGGCACTCTCGGCACGGTGATCGGCTCCGGCGAGGTCAAGTACATCGCGCCCTACGCCCGTCGCCAGTATTACAGCACCGCCCAGACCCGGAGCTACGATTCCAGGCGTGGCGGCATGTGGTTCGAGCGTATGAAAACGGCCAACAAGTCGGCCATATTGAAATTGATAGGAGGAGGCAATGGTTAAATCAATAATCGAAGGCGTCAGCGCCTGGATGCTCCAGTGCCCGATCCTGAAGGACGGCCCGCTCAGAGTTGACGCCATGGGCGACCAGCCCACGGAGTACGCGATCGAGACCGGCATCTACACGCCTGTGATCGAGAGCTACATCGACGGCTCCAGCGACCGCCGCTTTCAGTTCAACTTCGGCAGCCGCGAGTACTACAGCATGGACCGGATCCAGAACATCGCCAACAGCACCTTTTACGAGGACCTGGCGGACTGGATCGACAGCAAAAACAAAGCAAGCGAGCTTCCGGAGCTCCCCGAGGGCTGCCACGCCGAGAGCATCACCACGCTCTCCCCTGGCTATATGTTCGATGAGACAGGCCGGAACGCCCGCTACCAGATACAGATAGAATTGACATACCATAAGGAGGCATAGACATGAAGAAGTTCAACCTTCAGCTCTTTGATGAGAGCAGAACGGCCCTGCTCCGGAACGCTATCGCAGATTATATCGAAGTCGATGATAGCTTCGAGCTCATGGGCACAGGTTTCACTTCCTTGAATGAGTCGCCAAGCGCTCAGACTGATAGTGAGACCTACATCAACGAAACCACAAGCTCTACCGATATCACTGGATATGAGACTGAGTTCGCGTATGAGTCCAGATTGATTCCTTCTCAGAAGGCGATCTACATGCTTTACAAGGATGGCAGAGACCATGCGACTGGTGAGGACGCCGTGCACACCTATGTTCGTGTGGATTTGTTCAACCCCATCGGAACTGCGACTGACGCCGCAGCGGAGTATACTGCACGACAGTTTACTGTGGCCAATGAAGTCAGCGATATCGAGGGCGAGGGCGGCGCTAAGATTAGCGTGAGCGGTACCCTTCATGCAGTTGGAGACCCCACTCAGGGCAAATTTGACACTGTTTCTAAACAGTTCACAGCGGGGGACTTCAAAGGCAAGTATGACGCCTAATAATTGCAATTACTGACACCTTGCGACTGCAGAGCAGGAGAAGGGCAGAGCGCTAGCGGGTAATGGTGCACCCGTTGGCGCTTTTTTATTATCCGCACCGACCAGAAGGAGAATAGCAATGGTAGAAATTAACGGAACTAAACTCGACGCAGACTTTATGGACGCTGATTTTGTCGGCCTTTATGAGGAGGCGGCGCGTCGTCTGCAGGAGCAGGCCACAATGTATAAGGCTAAGCAGTATGCCAACCTGAAAGAGTGCTATCTAGACCAGATCGCAACGGTCGACGAATACTTTGACAGCATCTTTGGGGGAGGCACCGCCGCTCAGGTGTTTCAGGGCAAAGAAAAGAATCTTATGACGCATCTGCGGGCGGTTGAGACCTTGACAGCGTGGGCCAATATGGAGAAAAAGAAGCTCAACGACTTCACCAACAAGTACACCCAACGCCAGGCAGCTCAAGCGCAGCGCCAAAAGGCGCAGACGGCGGGCTTCGCCTCTACTAACAAGAAATGAACCTCTTGATCGATGGATTACCAAACCATGTAGAAATCGGCGGCTTGATGGTTCCGATTGAAACGGGCTTTCGGACGGGTATCATATTTGAGCAGATGATACTTGATAGGTCTTTAAGTGATGTCGAAAAGATTGAGACCATGATGGCGCTCTACTTACCCGGGCTGAGTCTGAGCACGGGGGAGGAAGCCATAGAGGCTTTGAAAAAAATCACTTGGTTCTATCGATGCGGCGCGGATCCAGAAGAGACGACGGAAAGCGGGCACGCAGAGGACGAGGGTCAATCCTTCAACTATGACATCGATGCTGATTACATCTATGCAGCGTTTCGCCAAGCGTACAACATCGACTTGGCAGAAAATAATCTCCACTGGTGGCAGTTTCGAGCGCTGTTTAAGTCCCTGCCGGAAACAACACAGTTCATGAAGATCGTAGGCTTCAGAACGATTAAGATTTCAGGCAAACTCAGCAAAGAGCAGCGGCAGTATTACGAGAAGATGAAACGACTCTACAGACTGCCGGAGTCTAAAGACAGACAGCAACTCGAGAGTGACCTTGCGGCCGTATTGATGAATGGCGGAAACCCCGCCGAATTATTAAACCAATAAGGAGGGCGTGGTCATGTTTGACTTAACATTATTCGGCGCCGATGGCACACTAACATTTGACACCTCACTGGATACCAGCGGGGTCAAGAAGGGCGCTAGCGCCTTGGGTGAGGTAGCAAAGGGCGCCTTGAGCGTGTTTACCGGTACCATGATGGTAAAGGCCGTAGACGGCCTAAAACAATTAGGATCTGCCGCCTTAGAGTCTGTTTCCTCCCTGGAGCAGAATGTCGGAGGCGTTGAGACCCTTTTCAAAGACTCGGCGGATATGGTGATCGCAAACGCTGAGCGAGCGTATAAGACAGCGGGCATGTCAGCGAATAATTACATGCAGACCGTCACGGGCTTCACTGCGTCCTTGTTGCAGTCCCTGGACGGGGACACAGAAAAGGCAGCAGTTGCAGCAGATATGGCCATCACGGATATGGCTGATAATGCGAACAAGATGGGCACGTCAATGGAG